>NZ_KB850179.1:1342043-1462648 GCF_000369745.1 Acinetobacter sp. CIP 64.7
GCAATATTTCCGCGACTCATGAGTGCTCGGTTATATGCGGGCCAATTGGTTGTGCGGTAGATTTTGTGTGTAGGCTTCTTCATTTGAAAATTATATCGCTGAAAAAGCCTTTACAGATAGGTTTGTGCAACAAAGCCTATTTAATCTAATCAACTAAAAATGGCTTACATCCAGTTAATGAATGTAAGCCATTATTAAAACTTAGTTTTTACCCGTATGACCAAAACCGCCAGCACCGCGTTCAGTCGCTTCGAATTCATTCACTAGATCAAATTCAGCCTGCACCACAGGAACCAAAACATACTGCGCCAAACGTTCACCTGGCTCTAAGCTGAATGCCGTCTGGCTACGGTTCCAAACGGATACCATCAATTCACCCTGATAATCAGAATCAATTAAACCTACCAGGTTACCCAACACGATCCCATGTTTATGGCCCAAACCCGAACGTGGCAAGATCAGACCAGCAAATGCAGGATCTTCAATATAGATTGCTAAACCAGTTTTTACCAAAACCGTTTGGCCTGGTTCAATGATTGTGGTTTCTGCAACACACGCACGCAAATCCAGCCCCGCTGAACCTGTCGTAGCATAAGTCGGTAATGGCCATTCCTGACCAAGACGCGAGTCAAGGACTTTCACCTGAACTTTCATGTATTCATTCCTGTTGTTTCATTTAAAATAAGAGCAAGTCTTGTACCTTATCGTTTGATAAGATTACGCAAATTATCAAGATAATGTTGGGCTTGTAATTTTGGATCGATGTTACCGGCCAGCTTTTTCTTGCGGCCTAACCATTCCAGCTCATCTTCCGGTAATTCATCCAGGAAACGGCTTGGGGTCATTTGCTTCATCTGCCCACCGGCCTTGCGCTGTTCTGCCAGAGTAATGGTCAGTCCCTGACGTGCACGGGTAATCCCCACATACATCAGACGGCGTTCCTCTTCGACCGTTTCTGCAGCGATCGAGTTTTTATGTGGCAGAATTTCTTCTTCCAGCCCGATCAGATAGACATAAGGAAATTCCAGACCTTTAGACGCATGCAAAGTCAATAAATTGACTTTATCGGTGTCCTCTTCTTCCTGCTGCTGCTCGAGCATGTCCAGCAGCACCATTTTACGAATCACACTTTCAATATTTTTTTCATCAACATCTTCAGCTCGGTTAATCAGGCTTTGAATGCTGCTATAGAGCACTTCGATATTGTCGAGCTTGGTCTTTTCCTGCGCTGGTGTGGCTGCAGTTTCCTTGATGTAATCGATATAACCGGCTTCAATCATCATCTGGCGGATAATTGGCACTGGTTCATCATCATCCAGTAAATTGCGGGTAAAACCCTCAATAAAATCGGCAAACTCAGCCAATTGAGTCGTGGCCTTTTTCGGAATCGCCATGGTCAGACGCTGATCCGCAGCCGCAGCCAGAAGCGACAGATTATTTTCCTGAGCAAATAGACCGAGCTTTTCCAGCGTTACCGGACCAATTGCCCGTTTTGGCGTATTGATAATTCGTAAAAATGCACTGTCATCTTCAGGGTTAATGATCAAGCGTAAATAGCTCATCATGTCCTTGATTTCGGCACGTGCGAAGAAGGACTGTCCGCCAGATAATTTATACGGAATCTGCATCTGGCGCAGATGGGTTTCTAAGATACGCGCCTGGAAATTGCCGCGGTACAACACCGCATAATCTTTCCAGCTTTTACCGTTCATCAATTTATGCGTGATCAGGTCTTTAACCACGCGTTCTGCTTCATCATCATCATTGCGGCAGGTAATCACACGGATCACTTCACCATGGCCTTTGTCCGACCAAAGCTTTTTATCAAAAATATGCGGATTATTACCAATCACGGTGTTGGCTGCTTTGAGAATACGACTGGTCGAACGATAGTTCTGTTCCAGTTTAATCACTTTTAAATTAGGAAAATCCTGCTGCAGCAAGGCCATATTTTCCGGTTTAGCACCACGCCAGGCATAAATCGACTGGTCATCATCGCCTACGGCGGTGAACTGTCCCATCACGCCAACCAGTAATTTCACCAGAATATACTGCGCCGTATTGGTATCCTGATATTCATCGACCAGCAAATAACGCACGCGATTTTGCCATTTGTCACGAACTTCGGCATTTTCCTGCAGCAAGCGCGTTGGCATCACAATCAGGTCATCAAAATCCACGGCGTTATAGGCACGCAAATTACGTTCATATAATTGATATAAATGCGCAAACTGCACATCTTCGGCAGTTTCACAGGTAGTATGTGCCTGCTCGGGTGGAATCAGATCATTTTTCCAGTCCGAGATCATTTTCATGGCTTTGGCAATCAGTTCTTTGCTTTCTGCACCGGATAAATTGTCACGCTGCATCAGATCCATCAGAATGCGTTTACAGTCGTCAGCATCCAGAATCGAGAAATTATTTTTCAGTGGGGTATGTTTCAACTCCAGGCGCAGCATATTCAGGCCAAAAGTATGGAAGGTCGAAACTGAAACGCCTTTACTTTCTTCACGCGTCAACAATTTGCTGACACGCTCTTTCATCTCACGTGCTGCCTTGTTGGTAAAAGTCATCGCAGTAATACGATGTGCGGGAATCCCGCAATGCTTGACTAAATACGCGATTTTTCGCGTGATCACTGAAGTCTTGCCTGAACCCGCTCCTGCAAGTACTAACAAGGGTCCTTGAGTGTATTTCATGGCTTCAAGTTGCTTGTCATTTAACTGACTGGCGAGTGACATATGGCTTCCTCTTCTAGATTCGGCTCCGATTATAGTCATCTCTGCGTCAGTTGCCTAATTTAAAATACGATTAATCAGGTCAATATTCAGATATAAAAAAACCACCCGAAGGTGGTTTTTTCTTAAGCGTTCAAGAATTATTGAACTGCATATACCGCGATTTCTACACGACGGTTTTGTTCTTTACCCGCAGCAGTTGTGTTGTCTGCAATCGGGTTCGCTGAACCTAAACCTTGAGCATTAATACGTGAACGTACAACACCTTGACCAGCCAAATAAGTCGCTACAGAATTTGCGCGTGCTTGAGACAATGGCAAGTTAATTGAGTCATTACCCGTGCTGTCGGTATAACCAGTTACAAGAATACCGCTCTTGTTATCTTCAGTTAATACTTGCGCCACTTTGTTTAAAGTGCCATAGAAGTTTGGTTTGATATTTGATTTGTTGGTATCAAATGTAATGCTGCCTGGCATCACAAGGTTAATCGAACCATCTGCATTACGGTTAACGTCTACGCCCGTACCCGCTGTTGCTTGACGTAATTTTTTCTCTTTGTTATCAAGATACACACCCGCTGCACCACCAACAACAGCACCAATCGCTGCTGCACGGTTATTTTGACGGCTGGTATTCGCATTGCCTTTAGAAACACCGTAACCTGCTGCAGCACCAATTAAAGTACCTAGAGCAGCTTTATCATATTCCACACCACCGATGTTATTACCAGTTGATTGACAACCTGTAAGTGCTACGGCCCCTGCTACAGCTGCTGAAATGACTAGTGCACGCATCGCATGACTCCTTGTTGTATGCTTTGTTGTTAAGCGAGATAATGATTTAAATTGAATGGGCTAACCATTGAATTTTTGTTAATAATAAATCGTTTAGTAATATTTTGTAATGTTTATATGTAACTAAAACCAAGTAGTTCGTCACAATATCTTCATAGTTTCCTGTTTAGGCTTTTTTATTTGCCTAACTGTCTCTATATTACTCAAAATATGAAAAAATTTAAGTGATTAATCTCTGGGGACTGTTTGGATATGTCATCGAATAGCAACAAGCAACCGACTTTAAAAAAACTGGCGCGTGGCCTGACGGTCACATCCGTCATGACGGGCAGTACTTTTTTTCATGGTCCCCCGGTGCTGGCCTTGGGTTTAACCAAACTTTTTAAAAAATCCGCAAAAGTGGATGAAACCAATATCAAGATTACCAACAGCTGGTTAGGGGTCAATAATTGGCTGATTGAGCATGTGCTGAAAAACACGCAATGGCAAATCAGTGTAGATGAATCACTGGATTTGAATATGCAGGGACGTTATTTGATGACCTGTAATCATCAAAGCTGGGTCGATACTACTGTCAATCAGTACTTCGGTCTGACCCGTATGCCCCTGACGCGCTTCTTTACTAAATGGGAACTTATTTTTATTCCTTTTGTCGGTCAGGCTTTTAAAATCTTAGGCTTCCCGATGATGAAACGGCATAGCAAGGAACAGATTGCCAAAAACCCTGCGTTGAAATATCGGGATATGGAAGAAGCACGTAAATCCTGTGAGCAGCTGATCAGTCAGCCTTTTACCCTGTTAAATTATCTGGAAGGCACGCGTTTTACCCAAGAAAAGCATGATCAGCAGCAGTCTTCCTACACACATTTACTGAAACCTAAAGCCGGTGGTCTGGCATTGGCGCTCAGTATTCTCGGCGATAAAATTGATGCGCTGGTCGACATGACCATTGTTTATCCTGACGGTATTCCGGGCTATGGTGAATTTTGGTTAGGTGAAGTGCCACGTATTGCGGTAAATTTAAGAAAAATTGATATTCCAGACTGGGTACTGGGCGGCAATTATGAAGATGATGCTGAATATCGTGCACGTTTTCAAAAATGGATTGATCAAATCTGGACTGAAAAAGATCAGCTCATCGCACAAATGCAGCAGAACTTTGCCCAAGCCCCAGTCGGATCTGTAACCGAGTAATTATGAAGAACGACAACCCGGACATTACGTCCAGCTCCTTTAAATTTGTTCGTAAAGGAACCTGGGGCTGGAAAATTGCACTGATTTACGACATTTTCATGATGGTTTTAATCATCATCAATCTGTTCTGTCTCAGTGCCAACGCCATTTTAATGAGCGATTTTGGTCAGTGGTTGTTTGACTTTATTCGTTTACCGGAAATTTTGCAGTTTTATAAAAGTGATTTACGCCCTTGGGTCATCATTACCGAGGGCTGGTTTACCACCTTCTTGGTGTGTGAATTACTGGCACGCTGGGTTATCGCAATTGTCCTGCGTCATCATCGACGTTGGTGGTTCTTCCCTTTTGTACACTGGTATGAAATTTTATCCATTATCCCTCAGCTACGTTTCCTGCGCCTGCTGCGTGCGGTCGCGATTGGCTACAACCTGCATAGCCATGGTTATAAAGTAATTCCCAATCGCTGGTATCGCCAAGGCAACTTTTATTACAACATGCTGATGGAAGAGCTTTCCAGCCGGGTGGTACTGACCGTACTGGACGGTATCAAGCGTGAACTGACCACAAGCACATCACATAAACAGTTAATTGATGATTTAGTGGAACATCATCGTAAATTACTGGCCATTGCTTTGGCAGATATCTTGCAGGAATCTTTGGGGAAGGAATTACAGTCACAACGTTCCATGATCGCTAAAAATGTAGGGCAAGTAGTGAATCAGGCGATTGAAGATACTCCTGAACTGACCCAATTATTACGTTTGATTCCAATTGTGGGCAGCCGGATTGAACAGCAAATTCAAAGTATTGGTCAACGCTTGGGAGAAAATATTACGCAAGGACTGATTGAACCATTTACCCAGACAGGTCAAAAAGAAAATCCGACTTTTACCCTAATTTCAGATAAAATCAGCCAGATTCAGATTGAACATAATCCACATATTGATAAATTGGTCGAATCGGCTGTTTTTGAAACACTTGAAGCAATCCGAAAACAGGTAAAAGTCAAACAGTGGCAACAGATTTTAGAAGAACATGAGCAAAATCAGAGCTCAATAGATAAGTAAAGTTTAAAGTACAGAATCAGATCAATCCGTCCGGTTCTGTTCGCATAAAAAAATAACTGAGATCGCTAGAGAATTACTGCAATTTGTTCTAGGATTTGCACTATTTACAACATTGCTTCGACACAAAACCAGCACGTCAGAAGTATTTAAGGAAGAATTATGGCTGATATACGGATAAAAGGCAGAATGGTCAATGCGATACGCATTAGCTTAGATACCAATGATCATGATGCAATCCGCCAGCAACTTAGCCCAAAATTACAAGCAGCATTTCCACCCGGCACTTTGGCAGTCATTGAAAGTTCAGTTGAACAGGAACTCATTGCGCTGATTCAACTATTAATCAGTCTGGATGTACAGCCCATGGCTGTTACTGAAGGCTTACTTGGAGATCAGGCGCGCGCTATTCAGTTCCCGGTACTGCCACCTGATCGCCAGTTAGAAGAAGTTAAAGCCACCAAAGAACAGGTCGTGGAAGTTAAACCAGAACCTACTGTGGTGAGTGATGATCAAGCCCCTGCTGCCCCGATCGTCGCGCATATCACCTCATATCATGATGAAATCCTGCGTACCGGTCAATGTATCGTGCAGCATAATGGCGACATTATTATTAATGCCGGCATCAACAGTGGTTCAGAAGTGATTGCTTCGGGCAATATTCATGTCTATGGCAGCGCACGTGGCCGTGTCATTGCGGGCGCGGGTGGTAATACTGCAGCACGCATTTTCTGTCATAGCCTCGAAGCTGAACTGATTTCAATTGCAGGAACCTATTGTGTGGCGGATGACATTCCACCGCATGTAGTTAAAAAGTCTGTGCATATTTACTTGAATGATCAACTAGAGCTTGTATTTGAAGCTCTACAATTTTAATGTATAAATAAACACCAAAAACCCCATTTTAAACAGGGGATTTGAACCATAACAGGAGTGGATTCGGTGGCGAAAATTGTTGTCGTAACGTCAGGCAAAGGTGGTGTAGGTAAAACTACAACAAGTGCATCTTTTGCAACAGGTTTAGCCCTACGCGGTCACAAAACTGTTGTTATTGATTTTGATGTAGGTTTACGTAACCTTGATTTGATTATGGGCTGTGAACGCCGTGTAGTTTATGATTTTGTGAATGTTTTAAATAACGAAGCACGATTACAACAAGCACTGATTCGCGATAAAGATATTGAAAATTTATATATTTTACCTGCATCACAAACACGTGATAAAGATGCCTTAACCGATGAGGGTGTTGCTCGTGTAATGGATGAGCTTTCGCAGGAATTTGATTATATTATCTGTGATTCGCCTGCCGGTATTGAGCGTGGTGCTATTTTGGCCATGTATCATGCGGATGAAGCCATCATTGTGACCAACCCTGAGATTTCTTCAGTACGTGACTCTGACCGTATCATTGGTATGCTCGACAGTAAAACTAAAAAAGTAGAACAAAACGAAGGTCGCATTCGTAAGCATCTGTGTATTACCCGTTTCAATCCGGAACGTGCCGATAAACAGGAAATGCTAACGATTGATGATATTTCTAAGGATATTTTACGTGTACCGACCTTGGGCGTTATTCCTGAGTGTCCAAGCGTTTTACAGGCATCGAATGAAGGTAAGCCGGTGATTCTTTTCACTGAAGCTTCTGCAGGTCAGGCCTATGATGATCTGGTTGCGCGTTTCCTTGGCGAAGAGCGTCCTTACCGTCATATCGAGGTAAAACCTAAGGGCTGGTTAGCACGACTATTTGGAGCGTAGACATGGCAGGATTCTGGAGTAAACTTTTTAGTGGCGAGGATAAACCATCAAGCGCACGGACTGCTAAAGACCGTTTGAAGGTGATCGTTGCATCCGAACAAGGCTTGGGTCGTCGCTTGAGCCAGGACAAAATTGACCAGATGAAGACTGAAATCATGCAAGTGGTCAATCGTTATGTTCGCGGTGTCGATGAACAGCATATTCAAATGCAGGTCCGTTCTGAAGCCAATATTGAAATGCTTGAAATGAATATCAATTTACCTGAAGAACGATAATCTGATTTTTGATTGGTCAAGTAAATTGATTCAAGGCAAAATATGAGAGTGGTAGAAATAGTAGTTTAGCTATATTCCGCCCACTTGAAGCATAGCTTCAAGTCTTGCGACTAGGCAAAGCAGTGCTTTGCTAATCTAGTCTCATATTTTGCCTTTTTTCATGCCGAAAAAACTACATTAGATCAAGGAAATTGCGATGGCATTATCTCAACCAGCGACCTTTAACGAAGAATGGTCAGATGAGCGTGTATTTGCCTATTTAAATCAGCTTCCTCCTGCAGGTGTTAATGCTGATTTTCACGTGCTGTATCATGCTTTCAAGCATATGCGTCCATTCGATTATGAACGCCTGTTGACGAAATTTGTCGCTGATGGCCGTGATGTCAATGCAACCAATCCGGAAGGACAGCGGATTCATGACGTGATTGCCACTTTCCCGCGTCAAAGTGCCGAGTTTCTGGATGTATTAGCGAAGTTTGCCTGAGTCAAAAATACATAAAAAAGCCTGCTTTGAAAGCAGGCTTTTTTATTGAAGATACACTGAAACTAAACCAGAATCTCGCGTTTGCCGTTGGCCCCCATGCCGCTGACAATGCCATTTTCTTCCATCTGGTCAATGATCCGCGCAGCACGGTTGTAGCCCAGACTGAATTTACGCTGTAAGGATGAAGTGGAAGCCTTACGGGTTTCCAAAACAAAAGCTACACACTGGTCATACAGCGCATCGCGGTCTGATCCACCGTCGCCACCATCTTCAAAACCACGGCTAGATGGTTCTTCATCGAATGGTGTCAGGATCTCGTCGACATAATTTGGTGAACCACGTTCACGCCATGCATCACAGATCCGGTTGACTTCGTCATCGGCAATAAAAGCGCCATGCACACGCTCAGGTTCGATTTTACCTGGGCCCAAGAACAGCATGTCACCGTGACCGAGCAAGTCCTCTGCACCACCCGCATCCAGAATAGTACGCGAGTCGATCTTGGAGTTAACCCGTAATGCGACACGTGTTGGAATATTGGCTTTGATCAAACCGGTGATCACGTCCACCGATGGACGTTGGGTCGCAAGCAACAGGTGAATACCAGCAGCACGTGATTTTTGTGCTAGACGGGTAATCATTTCTTCGGCTTTCTTACCGACCTGCATGATCATGTCCGCGAACTCATCCGCGACAATTACAATGGAAGGCAACGGCGTCAAACGCGGCGCACGCTCACCCACAACAGAATCGCTGGCTTTCCATGTTGGATCGATCAGATCTTCACCATTGGCAATCGCCTCTTCCACCTTGCGGTTATAATCGCTCAGTTTACGGATTTTCAGGAAAGACATCAGTTTATAACGACGTTCCATCTCATTGACACACCAGTTCAATGCGCTGACTGCATCTTTCATATCAGTGACTACAGGCGTCAACAAATGTGGAATATCATTATAGTTTGCCAGTTCCAGCTGCTTTGGATCGATCAGAATTAAACGCAATTCATCTGGGGTATATTTCAGCAACATCGATAAAATCATCGAGTTCACCGCCACCGATTTACCTGAACCCGTGGTCCCTGCCACCAGCATATGCGGTGCTTTACCCAGATCAGCAATCACCGGATTACCGGAAATATCCTTACCCATTGCCATGGAGAGGATGCTATTCGGATCAGTGAAAGCTGGAATAGTTAAAAGTTCAATTAAACGGACCATTTCACGGGTACTGTTCGGTACTTCAATTCCAATATACGGCTTGCCCGGAATGACCTCAACCACACGCACCGATGCCATCGACATCGAACGTGCCAGATCACGCGAAATATTCGTCACTTTAGAGGCTTTTACCCCTGGCGCCAGATCCAGTTCAAAACGTGTTACGACTGGGCCTGGCTGTGCTTCTACCACCTTGGCTTTGACATTAAATTCTTGCAACTTGATTTCAAGAAGTTCAGATAAACGTGCCAGCTGCTCTTCGGTAAAATTCACTTTTTTATTGGGATCAACTTCATCCAGTAAATCCAGACCTGGAAGCGGCGATAAATCTTTACGGCGCTCAACCACCTGCATGGCACGTGACATCGGACGGCCTGAAGCATCAGTTAAAGGCGCATCAAAATCAAACTCGTCTTCATCCTGTGGCTTGCCAGCCGTTTCTTGCCAGGCTTCTACAAATTCTTCTTTAGATAAAGCTTCGCGTACTGCTGCATGAGTTGCAGAAGGAGGAGATACTGGTTGCTCTATACCCTGATGCTGAATTGGTGCCTGTACAAATGCAGAAGATTGGGCATAGCTTGATGCACGTACTGGTGGGCTTGGCTCATCTTCTTCAATCAGCAAATCACCCAGGTCATCCAGATCGGCCTGTAATGCGCTATTTTTCACGACATGTGCAGTCGCCATAGATGCCATGACAGGTGCAACATTGGTCATGTCTTCCACAATTCTTACTGTCTTTTCGGCTGACGCTGTATTGAATGGACTATGCACATCGGTCGCAGTTTTACCTTGCGGAACTGCAGCCAGAAGTTCATCAAAGATTTCATCATCATCCCAGTCCAGGCCTGTATGTGAAGTCGATGCGGTTCTGGTATGAGCATGAGTCTGTGCTGCAACAGATTGTGGAGCAGCTATATGTGAGACTGGAGAATCAAGCTGTTCTTCTTCGGCTGCTTTGAGTAAGGCATCAATATCCTGTTTATGCCGCTGATCTTCATTTGAATGTAAGGCACGCCACACCTCGCCTGTGGCTACCACACGATCCGGCTGTTGAGGCACTTGCTGTACTTGCTTAAATGTCTCGACTGGCTCAGGAGCCTGCTGCTCAGCTTCGGGAAGATCATCATAAAACTGCGGTTGTTGTGATTCTTTATCGGCAAAATCATCAAATAAGCGTTCAGCCACCTGATCACGTACCACCGGATCTATTTCTACCAGTTGATGCTCAGGCGCAGGTGTTACTGCAACCGCTACTTTTTTTGCACTAATGACTGGCTCTTTTTTGGCGACAGGTGCAGTCCGATCAAAATCAGACATGCCTTCAGGCACATTACGGTAGAACAGGTCTTGTAGATAAGCAGGCGTTGCTTTGAGGCTGCTCCAGGTCTTGTTCCACTTCACCCCAAAAGCCAAGGTAAATAACACCACCCAAAGCACTAGCAGGAAGAATGCTGCACCATAGACTGTCAGCAATTGTTCCAGACTCTGGCCTAATTCATAGCCAATAATACCGCCGGAAGAATTATCCAGCGTATCAGCAGGAACTTGCCAGAATAAAAACAAAAGCGCTGAGGTGCTCAGCAACAGGAAGAATTGCGCAGCATAGCGAAATGGCCGGTTCAGGAAGCTACGCGGCCACCAGACCTGAATCGCCTCCATAAACAGATAGACAGGGATCAGCAGACTTGCCCAACCGAGAAAGCCAAACAAAAGGTCTGCAATCCAGGCACCCGCTACCCCACTAGCATTCGAAACGGTCTGCGTATCACTAGAGATATGCATCCACCCCGGATCAAATGGCGTATAGGTCACTGTTGCAAGAAACAGATAAATCCCAAATGAGACTAAAAATAATGTCATTACTAAGCGCTGTGCATAGGCACTCGACACCGCTGTCATATACTGTCCTGTAACCAATTCTTCATGAATATTCTTTTGCTTCAATGCTTGAAAAAAGCGACGCAATAAAATGCATATTATGCACCTGTTCTGTGAAAAAAGATGCACTATTGTGCAAGCACAATGTTACTTATGCTATATAGCCCAAATCGATTTCAATGATCAATAATATCGACTTTAATCTCACACCACTGTTATACAGTTTCACGTATAATTCAATAAATTTCTAAATAAAAAAGGATACAGCTGATGAGCGCACGTCACTCACGACTGATTATTTTAGGTTCTGGCCCTGCAGGCTATAGCGCAGCAGTGTATGCAGCGCGTGCAAACTTGAAACCTACCCTGATTGCAGGCTTGCAACTGGGCGGTCAGCTGACCACGACGACTGACGTCGATAACTGGCCGGGTGATCCCGAAGGTTTGACTGGTCCAGCATTGATGGAACGTATGCAGGCACATGCAGAGCGTTTTGGCACTGAAATCGTGTATGACCATATCAATGAAGTGGATCTTAGCCAGCGCCCCTTCGTGTTAAAAGGCGATATGGAAGAATTCACCTGTGATGCTCTGATCATCTGTACCGGTGCAACTGCCCAATACCTCGGTCTGGAATCTGAAGCAGCCTATATGGGTCAAGGTGTCAGTGCTTGCGCAACCTGTGATGGTTTCTTCTATAAAAACCAGAAAGTAATGGTCGTAGGTGGTGGTAATACTGCTGTTGAAGAAGCGTTGTATTTATCTAACATTGCTTCTCACGTGACTCTGGTTCACCGTCGTGATTCCTTACGTTCCGAAAAAATCTTGCAAGATCATTTATTTGCCAAAGAAAAAGAAGGCAAGATCAGCATTATCTGGAACCATCAGGTCGATGAAGTACTCGGTGATGCACAATCTGGTGTGACCTCAGTTCGTATTAAATCAACGCAAGATGACTCTACTCAAAACATTGATGTGACGGGTATGTTTGTGGCGATTGGTCACAAGCCAAATAGCACCATGTTCGAAGGCCAGTTAGAACTTCGTGACGGCTATATCCAGGTGCAAAGCGGTACTGCAGGTAATGCAACACAAACGTCGGTACCGGGTGTATTCGCAGCCGGTGATATTGCAGACAGCATTTATCGTCAGGCGATTACTTCTGCGGGTTCAGGCTGTATGGCTGCACTGGATGCGGAAAAATATCTTGATGCGATGGGTAAACTAGACTAAGCAGCAAGAATAAAAACGCCGTCCATTATGGGCGGCTTTTTTATTGCTAGAATGAGATGATGATTTATCCATAGATTTATGTCGGGTCTGCCATGTCTTTACTTCCTCCCTCAGAATTCATTTTTCCCAATCCAGTCGAGGTTGATCCTGAAGGTGAAGGACTGATTTGTATTGGTGCCGACCTCTCCCCTTCTACACTTTATGAAGCCTATACACATGGATTATTTCCATGGTTTTCAGAAGGTGATCCGATTTGCTGGTGGAGTCCGGAACCACGCTGCATTATTCGCCCCGAAGATTATCATCCAAGCAAATCCCTGCTACGCAATATGAAAAAGCAGGACTATAAAATTACGGTCAATCATGCTTTTGAAAGAGTGATTCGTTCCTGTTCATTGCCTCGTGCTTATGCAGACGATACCTGGATCAGTGAAGATATTATCGCAGGCTATTGCGACATGTTCGACGCAGGATATGGCTATAGTATTGAGGTCTGGGATGAAGACCGCGTCGTGGGTGGACTTTATGGTGTGACCATCGGTCAAGGCTGTTTTGGTGAATCCATGTTTAGTACGCAAACTGATGTTTCTAAAATGGCTTTCTATACTTTAATGCTGATTGGACAGGAAAATAAGCTGCCCTGGATCGACTGCCAACTGGTGAACGATCATCTGTTAAGCCTGGGCGCCTGCACACTTTCTCGCCAGACCTATCTTAATTCGTTACAAGATATTGTAAAAAAGCCTGCGATTGATTGGAAAAAGTATCAGGAAGGTGTATTTTCAAGTAAAACAATAGCGCAAAACGCGCGCTTAAGTGAATGAAAATAACAGAGGGTAGTTGTTATGAACTCTTATCAGCCAAAGGCCCTACTGAACGATTTACAGTATTATATTACGCCGCCACATGATTGTAGCTATTTGCCCAACAAGTCGGCGCGCATGGTTTTTCTGGACCCTGCACATCGTATTGATGTAGTCACTTTATCGGAACTGTCACGTACCGGTTTCCGCCGCAGTGGTGATTTCGTCTATCGCCCCGAATGTCATCTGTGCCGTCAATGTCTGTCTTCTCGCGTGCCTGTCACTGAATTCCGTATGAACAGTTCACAAAAAAAAGCCTGGAAACGTAATCAGGATCTGGTGATGAAAATTACCAGCCCAGAGCACGCCGATGACCTGCATTATGCGCTGTATGAACGCTATATCAATGAACGCCACGCGGATGGCGACATGTTCCCACCGACTCGGGATCAGTTCGAAAAATTTTTATTACAAAGCTGTACCGACAGCTTCTTTCTAGAATTATGGCAAGGTGAGCGTCTAATCAGCGTTTCCACCTCTGACCTGCTGGATGATGGCATCTCTGCCGTCTATACCTTTTTTGATCCGGATGAAAATCGTCGTTCACTCGGTGCTTTTGCAATCTTGAAACAGATTGAACATGCACAAAAGTTGGGCTTGCAGTTTATCTATCTGGGATATTGGGTGCCGCACTCTAGCAAAATGAATTACAAATCTCAGTATCTACCACTGGAACTCTTGATCGATGGACAATGGCGACGCCTGAACCATGCACTCACTGAGGCGGAGATTCAGCACTTGGGAAACTCATTAATGACGACCTTACCCAGCGGATGGAATCACCAGATTATTAAATAAAGTCGTCAGTTTGTATTATTTAAATAGACTAGCAAAATCATCTGTACATGCTTTCACCATAATGATGGCATGTTCACGGCTTCCGTTGGCATTTGGATAATAGTTCTTACGCAGATCAATCTGATGAAAGCCTGATTTTTCATAAAGCTTGATCGCAGCCTGATTACTCTCGCGCACTTCCAGGAAAATCTGCACCGGATTATTTTTTAGCATCGTCACTGAAGCCTCCAGCAACTGATAGCCCAAACCCTGACCTTGCTGTGCCGGATCAATTGCCATGAGCAATAAATTGGCTTCATCCAGCACCGGTTGTAAAATACAAAATCCGGCCACCTGCCCTTGCACTTCAATCACGGTACTTTGATAAGCCGTTACAGCATCTTTGAACTGTTTTAAAGTCCAGGGATGGGATTGAACCGATCTCTCAATCTTTGCAACGGCTTCTACATCCGCTGCTTGCATTAAACGAATCATCTTCGTTCATCTTATATAGAATCAACCTCCGCATTATAGAAAGTTCATCCAAAAAATCGAGCAAAAAAAAGAGCGATTTTAGTCGCTCTCCAATCTTCAGTTCTGTCACAAACCCAATTTAGCTTTCCAAGTCGCCAACAGTTGATCTGTATGATGATCATTCGGATGGAATCCCGGTTTAAAATACATCAGCATTTCTTTCGCCATACCCGTAATGACACCTTTAGAAGGACTATAGGCATAGGTATAAATGGCTTTTAAGGACTCAAGATTAAACTGCTGATCCTGTTTAAGCAAACGGGCGAGGAAATAGCTTTGCACCACAAATAAGGTTGCCATTGCGATGACCAAAGATGAAGTACGCAGTGCATAGGCTTTTAAACCTTTGCCAAAAACTCCTTCAAAGACATCATATGCAACTGCCTTATGTTCATTTTCCTCGATGGCATGCCATAACCACATGGTTTTCATGGTTTCATCTGTCATCAATTCCTGAATATGGCTATTGGTCAAAAGCTGTGAGGCAATGGTTGCAGTGAAATGCTCAAGTGCGGTGGTTGCAGTCAAATCTACCATTTCTTGGGTAATTCCCACAGGCTTACCCAGTTTAGTCATGACTTTACGTGTCGTTTGAATGACTTTATCGGTATAACGATCAAGCGTCTCGGCATCATGCCCATGTTTTTGCGCAGATGCATTAAAGCCGATATGCTCGTGAGTATGCATGGCTTCCTGACCAATAAAAGCGGAAATTTCTTTTTGTAATGCTTCATTATTGGCAATTGCAGGATGTTTACGCACCGCACGGACTGAATCTATAAAAAACTTTTCACCTGCTGGAAATAGCGCAGATAATGCGGTCATAAAATGAGTGAGACCTGCTGAACCATTCATCCAATATTCCGGTACAGCATCAAAATCAAAGTTCATGCGACGAACTGGAAAACTAGCACCCGCACGATTGGTAATATTTACTTTAGCGTTCATGTGACCACTCCCATCAGGCCAATCCAGACCCGAAAATGTAATATTCATATTCTTATCTGTATATTACGTGGTAATTTTTTTTACATAAGTGCAGTTTAGGTCAAGCCGATATCAGATAAGGACAGCTTTTAAAATCATTGTCAGACAATTTGTTCTTAGTTTTATAAAAGTTTAGATCAAAAAAAAGCGCCTCAAAGAGGCGCTTTTCTTACACAATCAGCGATTATGCAGTTACTTTAGCAACTACACCAGCACCAACTGTACGGCCGCCTTCACGGATCGCAAAACGTAGACCTGGGTCCATTGCGATCGGGTGGATTAGCTCTACTGACATCTCAACGTTGTCACCAGGCATAACCATTTCCACGCCTTCTTTAAGCGCGATCGCACCAGTTACGTCCGTAGTACGGAAGTAGAACTGTGGACGGTAACCGTTAAGGAATGGAGTGTGACGACCACCTTCTTCTTTAGAAAGTACGTATACTTCCGCATCGAATTTAGTGTGTGGCTTGATCGCACCTGGTTTAGTCAATACTTGACCACGTTGTACGTCTTCACGCTTAGTACCACGAAGAAGAACACCACAGTTCTCGCCCGCACGACCTTCGTCAAGAAGCTTACGGAACATTTCTACGCCGGTTACTGTAGTAGTTTGAGTATCACGGATACCAACGATTTCTACAGACTCACCTACTTTAACGATACCAGTCTCAACACGGCCAGTTACTACTGTACCACGACCAGAGATTGAGAATACGTCTTCAATTGGCATAAGGAATGGAAGGTCAATTGCACGCTCTGGCTCTGGAATGTAAGAGTCAAGTGCTTCAACAAGCGCAACTACAGCTGGCTCGCCGTATTGGCTGTCATCACCGTTAAGCGCAAGAAGAGCAGAACCACGGATCACTGGAGTGTCATCACCCGGGAAGTCGTAAGTAGAAAGAAGTTCACGAACTTCCATTTCAACTAGTTCAAGAAGCTCTTCGTCGTCTACAAGGTCGCATTTGTTCAAGAATACAACGATGTAAGGTACACCTACCTGACGAGAAAGCAGGATGTGTTCACGAGTCTGTGGCATAGGACCATCAGTCGCAGCACATACAAGGATCGCGCCGTCCATCTGAGCAGCACCAGTAATCATGTTTTTAACATAATCGGCGTGACCCGGGCAGTCTACGTGAGCGTAGTGACGAGTTGGAGAATCGTATTCTACGTGTGAAGTATTAATTGTAATACCACGTGCTTTTTCTTCTGGTGCAGAGTCGATTGCAGCGTAGTCTTTCGCTTCGCCACCGAATTTCTTCGCACATACAGTTGCAATTGCAGCTGTTAAAGTTGTTTTACCATGGTCAACGTGACCAATTGTGCCCACGTTAACGTGTGGCTTATTACGTTCAAACTTAGCCTTAGCCATGAGATCTTCCTTTTTAAACTACTCATGCAGGATCACTGCATGAGCACTTGGGTTTAACTATGAATTAGTTTGGGCTTATAGTAATCGAAAGATTACTCGTCGTCACCTTTTTTACCGCCAGATTGGAACTTAGAAATGATGCCTTCAGCCACGTTACGTGGAGTTTCAGCATATTTAGCAAATTCCATAGAGTAAGTCGCACGACCTTGAGACATAGAACGCATATGAGTTGCGTAACCAAACATCTCAGCCAATGGAACTTCAGCACGAATGGCTTTAGTACCACCAGGAAGATCGTCCATACCCTGAACCATACCACGACGACGGTTTAAGTCACCCATGATATCGCCCATGTAGTCTTCTGGAGTTTCTACTTCAACTTTCATGATCGGTTCAAGAAGGATAGGATCCGCTTTCATGAAACCATCACGGAAGGCATAAGAACCCGCCATTTTGAACGACAATTCGTCAGAGTCGACGTCATGGTAAGAACCGTCGAACAATGTCGCCTTAATGCCAACTACTGGGTAGCCAGCCAAAACGCCATTCTTCATACGTTCTTGAATACCTTTGTCAACCGCGCCGAAGAATTCTTTAGGTACAACACCACCTACAACTTCTTCAACGAATTCGTAATCTTTTTCAGATTCAGGATCCATCGGTTCTAAACGTACGTATACGTGACCGAATTTACCTTTACCACCTGTTTGACGTACGAATTTACCTTCTTGCTCAACAGACTTTTTGATCGTTTCACGGTAAGAAACCATTGGCTTACCAATGTTCGCTTCAACACCGAATTCACGCTTCATACGGTCAACAATGATGTCAAGGTGAAGCTCACCCATACCAGCAATAATCGTTTGACCAGATTCTTCGTCTGTACGAACGCGGAATGATGGATCTTCTTTCGCCAAGCGGCCTAAAGCAACTGACATTTTTTCTTGGTCAGCTTTAGTTTTAGGTTCAACTGCAAGTGCAATTACTGGCTCTGGGAATTCCATACGCTCTAGTGTAATTACGTGGTTTTCATCACATAATGTATCACCAGTAGTCGTGTCTTTAAGACCTACACATGCCGCGATGTCGCCCGCACGAATTTCTTCGATGTCATGACGGTCATTTGCGTGCATCTGTACGATACGGCCAACACGCTCACGCTTCATTTTTACTGGGTTATAACACGGGCTACCCGCTTTAAGAACACCAGAATAAACACGTACGAACGTTAAGTTACCAACGAATTTGTCGTTCATGATTTTGAACGCTAACGCAGCAAACGGTGCTTCGTCAGATGCTTCACGAGAACCTTCAGTCTCAGCTTTGTCATCAAGGATACCCTTGATCGCTTCAACGTCAGTCGGTGCTGGCAAGAATTCAATTACTGCGTCCAACATACGTTGAACACCTTTGTTTTTGAATGCTGAACCACAAAGCATTGGTTGGATTTCGTTCGCTAATGTACGCTTACGGATACCGCCAACGATTTCTTCTTTAGTAAGCTCTTCGCCTTCTAGGTACTTGTCCATGAGTTCTTCTGATGCTTCTGCAGCAGCTTCAACCATGTTAGTACGCCATTCTTGAGCTAGCTCAAGTAATTCAGAAGGGATTTCGCCATATTCGAACTTCATACCTTGAGATGCTTCATCCCAGATAATCGCTTTCATTTCGATTAGGTCAACAACACCCTGGAAGTTTTCTTCTGCACCAATTGGAACAACGATTGGCACTGGATTACCGCCAAGACGTGTTTTAACTTGTTCAACTGCACGGAAGAAGTTCGCGCCAGTACGGTCCATTTTGTTAACGAACGCAATACGTGGAACTTTATATTTATTTGCTTGACGCCATACAGTTTCTGACTGCGGCTGAACACCACCTACAGCACAGTAAACCATGCACGCACCGTCAAGAACACGCATAGAACGCTCAACTTCGATCGTGAAGTCAACGTGTCCCGGGGTGTCAATTACGTTAATACGGTGTTGTTCGAACTGGTTGCCCATACCTTTCCAGAAGCATGTTACAGCTGCTGAGGTAATGGTAATACCGCGTTCTTGCTCTTGTTCCATCCAGTCCGTAGTTGCCGAACCTTCGTGAGTTTCACCAAGTTTATGGCTCTCACCTGTGTAGAACAAAATACGTTCAGAAGTGGTTGTCTTACCTGCGTCGATGTGCGCAGAAATACCAATGTTACGGTAACGAGAAATTGGGGTTTGACGTGCCATGATTTCTAGCATTCCTAAATTTTGTTGTTTAAAACAGGACGCTTTAAGCTGCATAGCAACTTAAAGCGCTTTGGTGACAGAACCATGACGGTCTTGTCACCCTCCTGAATAGGGCCTGTTTTATCTGCTTAGAAACGGTAGTGAGAGAATGCTTTGTTGGCTTCAGCCATACGGTGCACATCTTCACGTTTCTTAACCGCAGCGCCTTTGCCTTCAGATGCATCAAGCAACTCGCCAGCAAGACGTAAAGCCATAGTTTTTTCAGAACGCTTAGCAGCAGCATCTACTAACCAACGCATCGCTAGAGCAGTACGACGGGATGGGCGTACTTCCATAGGAACTTGGTATGTAGCACCACCAACACGGCGTGCTTTTACTTCGACCATAGGACGAACTTTTTCAAGAGTAGTCTCGAAAAATTCAACTGGGTCTACTTTAGATTTTTCTTGAACGCGGTCTAAAGCACCGTAAACGATACTTTCAGCAATAGATTTTTTACCATCTTGCATTACGTGGTTCATGAATTTAGCGATTGTTTGGCTGCTGAACTTAGGATCCGGAAGGATTTCACGAGCAGCGACTACGCGACGTCTTGGCATTTTAAACTACCTATAAAGATGACACTTCAGGTTTATCCAGCATGAGTACAAAGTGTCATGTACTACTCGCTGGCCTTACTATACGTCGCTTGGAATTTTCACAAAATTAATGCAGAAATCAGACAAGCGAGACGATAAAGGATTGCGGTTCTACGTTCTTAAAATTTAATTCTTAACGAATTATTTCTTAGGACGTTTAGTACCGTATTTAGAACGAGACTGGTTACGATCTTTAACACCAGCACAGTCTAAAGAACCACGAACGGTATGGTAACGTACACCTGGTAAGTCTTTAACACGACCACCACGGATAAGAACAACACTGTGCTCTTGCAGGTTATGGCCTTCACCACCGATGTAGCTAGAAACTTCGAAACCTGAAGTTAAGCGAACACGGCAAACTTTACGCATTGCTGAGTTAGGTTTTTTAGGTGTAGTTGTGTAAACACGTGTACAAACACCACGGCGCTGTGGACAAGCCTTCAACGCAGGAACTTTAGATTTTTCAACTAAAGTCGTACGACCCTTGCGGATCAACTGATTTGTTGTTGCCATTTGGCAATTCTCCCGTTAATAAAAAGCCCCAAAAAACTACTACTTTTTGAGGGCATGCAATTGTAATTCAAGATGCAAAATTGGTCAACCTACTCAAGCCAGGCAAATGCCGTTTCTCACGACATTTGCCTGCTTTTATTTACCTTCAAAATTCGCTTATTTTTTTGAATTTTTACCGGCTTTTTTGGTAACGTCTTGAGCTTCAGATTCAGTTTCCGAATTTTCTTGATCCTCTGCACCCTGCTGTGAAGTTTCCGTAGCAGCCTCTGCCTCGTCAGCAGCTTCTGGATGCAGTTCAGCTTCGATTTCCGGGTCAAATGAAGTTTTGGTTAAAGCCGGTTGTTGCGACTGCTTGTCTGCCGCAGGTTCAACCAACTCATCGTTGAGCGCCTCCAGCCCTTCACTCACCTTTTCATCTTTCTTCACTTCTGCTTCTTCAGAGCTCAAATCATTCTGCTCTTTTTTGACTAGCTTCACTTGGGTAATCGTGTTATTGCCCTCAATCGCAATATCTTTATCCATGATCAGATTATCTTTCGCAGGCTCAACTTCGTGAGAGGCACCACTTAAGAGTTTCGGAGTTGCCTGTTGCAACAAGCTAACTGCTTTTTCATAGGCAGCATAAGGAGACAATTGCGAATCCTGATGCTGAATCAGGTATTGGCGTGCATGTGAGAATGCTTCCTGAGCTTTCTGATTTACATCCTCGACAAAACGATGGCTATATACAGCGCCAATACCTGCACTCGCCAGAGGCGTCAGTTTGGTTAATCGCTCCAGAATCGAAATTTTTGGCAGATGATTCATCCATTCCCATTTAGCCTCTCCCTCATGACGACTTAACCATTGCTTGATAGCACTCACGTCATTATCAGAACCTAGCATGGCTTGTAGCTGGGAAATATCATGAGTTTTAAGCGTATTGCTTAACGCTTTCAAACCTAATAATAAGGTTTGCTTTTCTGCAATCAGGCTCAGGTCAATCTGTCTAAAGATATGCTGGACGATTTCCTGATCATCTTCTTTGCTCAGGTCAAAACCATAAGAGCGACCGACTTGATAGATGGTGCGCAATGCCATCAGTAAAGAAGCAGGAATATCGATCGCGGTGCCAAGCATCCCTGAAGCGCCACTCACTGCCCCCTGAACCGTCGCAATCCATTTGTTTTGTTCACCCAAAGCCTGTGAAATTCGCTTGGATCGATCGACGTCCTGAGTGAGTTCCTCTAAATCTTTCGCTCCCGCTTCATTCAGAATGGCATCAACCGAACTGGTTTGATTACTAAATTGATTCAGACGATCATAAAAGTAGTTAGACACTTTTTCGGTTAAATCGGGAGAAACAAAATGCGCGACATTATTCACGGTATTAAAACGGCGTCCGAGAAGTTGGCGCGATACATTTGGAAGATGCTCGCGAAGCATTTGCTGAGGATTGTCATATTTTTTAGCTGAAAAAGCGCTTTTCGTCTTCGCCGAACCATCAATCACCTGATCGGAGCTGGAAGGCTTCAGTGCTTTAGTCACCGAATCCGGCGCAACATGATTCAATAAATCCAATCCGGTTGAACTGAACTTTTTCGCCACTCCAAAGGCATTCGAAATCAGACCATTAGATTGTTTATTATTAGCATTTACCATTTTTTACCTCAGCATTCATGTGCTTGTATTTGGTATAAATACTAGGTGTAGTCAGCGTTTATCTCAACTTTATTCTGTTTCATTTAGTAAAACCCCTACACGCCGACTCACAAAGTCAACCGACTGTCACACGGCATAACATTTGCCATAAGATTTCAAAAGTCTTTCTGCTATCATGTTCCCCATCATGAAATAAGGCTAAGCGCTGCATTGGGCGATTTTAAAACCCAGATATCTGCCGCTGAGCATAGAGCAAACTATAAGGATCTGTAGATGAAACGTGTTGTCATCACTGGCATGGGTATTAACTCATGTATTGGTAATACATTAGAGGATGTAAACCATTCTTTACAAAACGGGATTTCAGGAACACGTTTTAATCCGACTTATGCTGAACTCAATTTCAAAAGTCATGTCAGTGCTGCAGCCGAGCAGGATTTCGACGGGATCGACCGCAAACTGAAACGCTTTATGGGCGTATGTGCGATGTATGCATATAACTCAGCTCTTGCTGCAGTGGAACATGCCGGTTTAAAAGTTGAAGATCTAGCTGGCAACCCACGCTATGGTATTGCAGGTGGTTCAGGTGGCGGTTCAACTGCTTCCGTTATTGAAATGAACGAATTATTGCAAACCAAAGGTGCGCGTAAAGTTGGTCCTTTCTTTGTACCACGTAATATGACCAATACCATTACGGCCAACGTGGGTGTCGCTTTTAAACTGCAAGGTGTGGCACATACCATTACCAGCGCATGTGCAACCTCTGCGGATGCGATTGGTTATGCCTACAACCTGATTCAACTCGGCAAACAGGATTTAATGCTGGCAGGTGGCGGTGAAGAAGATCACTGGTCACAAAGCTTGTTGTTTGATGCGATGGGCGCACTTTGCTCTAAATACAATGACAGCCCTGAAACAGCATCACGCCCTTATTCTGCAGACCGTGACGGTTTCGTGATTGCCGGTGGTGGTGGTTTTGTGATCCTTGAGTCTTTGGAACATGCGCAAGCGCGTGGCGCAAATATCTTAGCTGAAGTGGTTGGTTATGCTGCAAACAGTGATGGTGCTGATATGGTTGCACCATCTGGTGAAGGTGCAACACGTTGCGTACTGATGGCTTTAGAAGAAGCCAAACAACACGGTGTCGATAAAATTGACTATGTAAATACACATGGTACTTCTACTCCAGCGGGTGACATCACAGAACTTAAAGCAATGGAACGTGCTTTCGGTGAAGGTCAGGTTCCCCCACTCAGCTCAACCAAGTCAATGACGGGTCACAGTCTTGGCGCTGCTGGTGTTCAGGAAGCGATTTATTCGGTTCTGATGATGCAAAATGACTTTATTGCTCCAAACATCAACGTGACCGAGCTGGATGAAGGCGCGAAACCGTTTGATATCGTGCTTGAAAAACGTGACGCAAAATTGAATACTGTGATGAGTAACAGTTTCGGTTTCGGCGGCGTAAATGCTTGTCTCATTTTCAAAAAGTGGGAAGGCTAAGCTGCCCAATTTAGGGTGACTTGATGGATGCTCCTTCTGATGCTTTCTTGTGGGTAAAAGCATTACATATTATTGCGGTGGTTTGCTGGTTCGCGGCTTTGTTCTACTTGCCACGGTTATATGTTTATCATGCCATGAGCGAAGATGCCGTCAGTCATCAACGCTTTGAAGTCATGGAACGCAAGCTGTACCGTGGCATCATGTGGCCAGCCATGTTGGCTACCTTGATTACAGCGCACTTTCTGGTGGATTGGGGTGATGCAACGCGTCACTATCATGAAGCCTTATGGTTTTACCTTAAAGTCGGCCTGGTCGGCTTATTGGTGATTTACCATCTGGTGTGTGGTTATTACCGCAAGAAGCTAATTAATAATGCACATTACAAGTCACACAAGTTTTGGCGTTATTTTAATGAGATGCCAACCCTGATCTTATTTGCAGTGGTGATTTTAGTCGTAGTTAAACCTACTTTCTAATTCACCTGCATAATAAAAAAATCCCCGATCAGTCGGGGATTTTTTTATGTCTGAATATTTAAGGATTACCACGCTGACGCATACGCGGCTTATACAGCAAACGATAGGTCACTGCTAGAATAATTAACCATAAAGGACTGATCATCAGAGCCTTTAAGGTATCGGGTTCCAGACTTAAAATAATCAAGGCGAATAACAGGAATGCCAATACCACATAAGACATCCACACTCCACCCGGCATTTTAAAGGTCGAGGCGGCATGCTTTTGCGGTTGCTGCTTACGGTAACGGATGTAGCACACCATAATGATGCTCCAGATACTAATAAACAGGATCACACACAGCGAACTCGCCAGAGTAAAGGCTTCCATGGTGTTTGGCACAAAATACTGAAATGCTGCCCCCAACATAATAAAAGCACAGGAGAAAAATAACCCTGTGGCTGGTACAGCTCTGCTAGATAACCGCGCCAAAGCTTGAGGTGCTTGTCCGTCACGTGCCAGACCAAACAACATACGGCTGGTCGAGAATACGCCACTGTTCATAGAGGACATCACTGACGACAACACCACCAGGTTCATGATAATGGCTGAAGTTGGAATACCGGCATACAGGAACAAACTCACAAAAGGACTTTGATCCGCAGGAATCAGATGCCACGGTGTGACCGACATGATCATCAGCAATGACAATACATAGAACAGAATGATCCGCGTAGGAATAGCGTTGACCGCTTTGGGTAAGTTCTTTTCCGGATCTTTGGTTTCTGCCGCCATTGTGCCGAGCAGTTCCACCCCGACAAAGGCAAACATGGCAATCTGGAAACCTGCCAGAAAACCGGTAAAGCCTTTGGGAAATAAACCACCATGTGCCCAGACATTACTAAAGCTGGCGACGGCGCCACTCGGTGCCTGAAAGCCGCTAAACACCATATAACCACCGACAAAGATCAAACCAAGGATGGCTAAAATCTTGATTAGTGCAAACCAGAATTCAATCTCACCAAACAGTTTGACCGTCACCAGGTTAATCGCGAGAATAAACAGCACACAACCCACACTAATCATCGCCTGCCCCATCGGGGTAAAGGCCATGCCTTCGGGCAACCAGAAACTCAGATAGTTAATAATCGCCGCGAGATCGGCAATCCCTACCAGCACCCAACCCAGCCAGTACGACCAGCCAATATAATAGCCAGCACCCGGCCCGATCAGGTCATGGGCCATATCAATAAAGGATTTGTAATGCAGATTAGACAGCAGCATTTCACCCAACGCACGCATCAGGACGAAGAACATGCCACCAATGATCATATAAATGATCAAAATTGAAGGGCCTGCTAGGGAGATGGTTTTTCCCGATCCCATAAACAGGCCGGTACCGATACAGCCACCAATGGCGATTAACTGCAAATGTCGGTTTGAGAGTTTTCGTTGCAACTCATGCGGCGACGATTTTACGTCTTCTGTGCCCGGGGTGGTTTTCATTTTTACATCCTTTTTAATCTTTACAACAGCATCAAGCTGAATTTACAACGTTCAGTCCTCGAACGCTTATTATGACATTTTCATACTTTTTACTGCGCTGTTCAGTGAGATTTACTGCACTAAAACGACTTAAATCATTGCATGGGAGATTTCAACATTAAAAATTAAATTAAGCTTGAGCTGCAATGACTGCAATTTAAATCAGCCAGTCCGGATTAACCAAATCTGCCTGAATCGTGGCACGTGCCGGCGTGCCATGACCTTGTAACCATTCCACCCAAAGCTGATTCACAGTTTGAAAATCATCCAGATTTTTCACGAACAGTTGTGCAGAAAGCAGCTGGCTTTTATCAGTATTGGCCAATGCAAGCAATTCCTCAATTTTTGCAAAGACTTCCAGTGTTTGGCCGCGTACATCCATATCCGTGCTATTCGGCACCTGACCTGACAGATAGACGGTTTGATGATGAATCGTCACCGCACTCATGATTTGATTGCTGTTGAGTCGCTGAATGGCTGTATTGTCCTGTGTCATGTTGATCTTCCTTGTTTGGGATATTTAAATAAAATTTAAATTAAAAATTTAAGCGTCAATCTGAAAATGAACCCGAGCGGTCACCGCACACATCAGCTCATAGCCGATGGTGCCTGAGCTAGCCGCCACTTCATCAATTGGCAAAAGTGCACCTTGGGAAGATTGCCCCCAAAGCGCCACTTCACTACCCACATTCGCCTGCGGCAGTGCAGTCAGATCTACAGCCAGCATATCCATACTGATTCGACCCAATGTGTGCGTTTTCATTGAATCGACCAGCACAGGCGTACCCGTCGCCGATAGTCGTTGATAACCATCCGCATAACCACAGGCCACAATCCCGATCCGCATTTCCTGCGTGGCAATAAATTTGGAACCATAGCCAATGCTCTGACCTGACTGGATCATTTGAATGGCGATAATTTCACTGCGTAAGCTCATGCTCGGTTGCAGATTCCAGTCTTGAATCGTGTGTGTTGGATAATCTGGTGAACTGCCATACAGCATGATGCCGCTACGTACAATATCGGAATGAAGGGTTTGATGATGCCGCAGAATGGCTGCACTATTGCTGAGTGAGGTTTTACCCTCAAGTCCCTGAATGGTCTGGCTAAAAATCAGGTTTTGATGCTGAATCCCGTCCTGTCCAAAACGCTCACCATCCGCATCAGAGAAATGGGTCATATGCGTGATTGAACGGACATTATTTAGCTGGTGCAGCTCCTGCCAGATTTCTGCATATTGCTGTGGCTCGAAACCCAGACGGTTCATGCCGCTGTTCATTTTCAAGTACACATCAAACTGTGCATCCGGCGCTATTTCGGCAAACTGTTTTAGCCATTGCACTTGATGCCGGGAATGAATGGCAAAGCTCATTTCATGCTTCGCACATTCAAATAAATCCGCGAGAGCGAAAATACCTTCGAGCAACAGCAGCGGCTTCTTGCATCCCAGCGCACGTAGGCGCGTGCCCTCTTCAATATCCAGAAAAGCAAAACCGTCTGCACCTTGAAGTGCAGCATAGACCCGTTCAATCCCGTGCCCATAGGCATTAGCCTTGACCACGGCAAATACCTGACTATTGGGCATACATTGGCGCGCCACACTTAAATTATGCGCAAGCGCCTGCTGATGAATGATCGCAGTAATGGGAGGTGGCATACATTCCTCCTTGAATATTCCGCCTCAGATGGTCTTAGGCCGCCTGGTGATAGCGCGCCAATGACAGACCTTCGGTGCTGATTTCAGGATCACGGGCCAAGACCAGATCGCTGATTAATTTCCCTGAACCGCAGGCCATGGTCCAGCCCAGCGTGCCATGTCCAGTATTCAGGAACAGGTTTTTAAAACGGGTTTTCCCAATAATTGGCGTACTGTCCGGGGTCATTGGACGCAGGCCTGTCCAGAAGCTGGCCTGATTCATGTCACCCCCCGGGAATAAATCACGGGTCACCATTTCCAGCGTGCCGCGACGGTCTTCATTTAATCCCAGATTAAAACCGCTCAGTTCAGCCATTCCCCCTACGCGGATGCGCTGGTCGAAACGGGTAATCGCAATTTTATAGGTTTCATCCAGTACTGTAGATTGTGGTGCATAGGCCGGATCTAAAATCGGAATGGTCAGTGAATAACCTTTCACCGGATAGACCGGTAAATTCAGTTCAAGCGGTTTGAGGAAATCACGTGAATAACTACCAAAGGCCAGCACATATTTATCTGCCGTGAGCACCTGACCATTCACCAGAACACCTTTGATCTGGTCACCTTCTACAATCAGCTTTTCAACGTTTTGATTAAACTTAAACTCTACACCCATCCCTTTGGCATGTTCTGCCAGGGCATTGGTAAACAGATAGCAGTCACCTGTTTCATCATTGGGTAAATGAAGACCACCCACCAGTTTGTCTTTTGCCTGTGCCAATGCCGGTTCTACACGCGCCAGTCCATCGCGATCCAGCAGTTCAAACTCAACTCCAGTTTCCTTCAGAACTTCGATATCGCGCTGAACTGCATCCAGCTGCGCATGTTTACGGAAAATCTGCAAAGTACCTTTCGCGCGGTTTTCATAAGAGATGCCAATATCACGGCGCAAATTACGTAAACAGTCACGGCTGTATTCAGCCACACGCACCATCCGTTCTTTATTGACTGCATAATGCTGGGCATTACAGTTTTTCAGCATTTGTGCCATCCACTGCAATTGCCACAAGCTGCCATCGACATTAATCGCCAACGGTGCATGATGCTGAAACATCCATTTGACTGCCTTAAATGGAATACCTGGTGCAGCCCAAGGGGTCGAATATCCTGGAGAAATCTGCCCGGCATTACCGAAGCTGGTTTCTTGCGCCGGACCTGCCTGACGATCCAACACAGTCACGGTTGCTCCCTGCTGCGCCAGATAGTAAGCGCTTGCCACACCAATCACACCACTACCTAAAACCAATACGCGCATTACCTTAACCCTCAAACATCTTTTCAGTTTATTTCACTAGTATATTTTTGCTTTAATAGTTAAATTCACTATATTCAGACTGTATATTCAGTGAAATAAATATTTTTTCGGGCAGAATTAAAAAAAAGAGGGAAATATTGATGCGCAAATTAGACCGCATTGACCGCATGATTCTGGATATCCTGCAACGCGATGGCCGGATTGCCATTAGCGAACTTGCAGCACACGTCAATCTATCGACCACACCCTGTTCAGAACGGGTAAAACGGCTAGAGCGCGAAGGCATTATCATGGGCTATTACGCCCGTTTAAATCCGGAAATGCTGGAGCGCAACCTGCTGGTTTTTCTGGAAATCAAACTCTCCGCCAAATCAGGTGATGTCTTTGATCAGGTGGCACGTAATCTAACTGAGATTCCAGAAGTACTGGAATGCCATTTAATTTCCGGTGATTTTGATTATCTGGTCAAAGCGCGTTTAAAGGAAATGAGTGCCTATCGCCGCCTGTTGGGAGATTTACTAAAAAAACTGCCCGCTTCTGCTTCATCCCACAGTTATGTAGTGATGGAAGAAGTCAAAGAAAGTTTATATCTGGACCTAGGTATTTAGTAATGATGGCTTTTTAAAGCTACGGACAAAAACAACAAAGCCCCAAACGGGGCTTTGAGATCGAATATTGATTGGACTTATTAAACCTTAAGCAGGAATGCGTAGCACCTGTCCCGGGAAAATATCATCTGCATCTTTGAGCAACGGACGGTTGGCTTCAAAAATTTTATTATACTGATTGGCATCACCATAAAATTCTTTTGAAATTTTTGACAAGCTGTCACCTGATTTCACTGTGTAGAACTTACTTTCCGGCTCAGGACTGCTCACTGTAAGCTGATCATCCACTTTGGCCACATGATCAATATTACCCACGGCCAGAACAATCTTTTCACGATCGGCCTGACTTTGTACCTGACCTCTGACCGTCGCCAGATCGGAGGCTGAGTTATAACTGATGGATAAACCAGTGATTGGAAGGCCCAGACTTTTCACATGGCCGAGTAATTTATTTGCCACTTCCTGAGCAGAAGGCTCTGCAGGTTGTGCTGCAGCCGGCGTTGTCGTTGCAGGTGCAGCCTGTGGTTCCGCAGCAGCTGTATTCTTCTTACCGATACCTTTTACAAAATCAAAAAGACCCATAGCGGACTCCATTCTTGTTGTTAATGTCACATCACTCTATATTTTTATAATGAAAACTCTAGAGAGATAGTTAGTCATTGGTGACAGAAAGGTAATGAATTGTAAAACCTCCATTCATGTGAAAAGCAGACACAAAAAAACCACCTCTAGGGTGGTCTTTATGTTCAGCAAAGCTGAAATCGGCGATTAACCTAGTTTCTTAGAAACGTAGTCAATTGCAGATTGAACAGTTGTGATTTCGTTAGAATCTTCATCAGGAATCGTGATGTCGAAATCATTTTCGAAAGACATAACAAGTTCAACTAGATCTAGAGAATCTGCACCTAAGTCATCCATGAAAGATGCTTCGTTTTTAATCTCTTCGATTTTGATACCAAGTTGTTCTGCAACTGCTTGCTTAACACGTTGTTCGATATCGCTCACAGGAATTCTCCTCATTGCTTGTGGCGTTTTTAATGCCGTTAGTTTAATTGAATCTAAAAAATTTGGAAAGTTTATACTTGAGCTTAGCTCATGTATAAGCCCCCATTTACATGCATAACTGTACCAGTAATGTAACTGGCTTTATCCGAAGCCAAGAAACTTACGGCATTTGCGATATCTTGTGGATCACCTAAACGGTTTAATGCCACCTGCTCAGTCATCTTTTTACGAATTTCTTCGCTTAGCTGTTCAGTCATTTCAGTCGCAATAAAACCTGGTGCTACCGAGTTTACGGTAATTTGACGGCTACCCATTTCTTTGGCAAGGCTACGGCTAAATGCCTCAATACCTGCTTTGGCAGCAGAATAATTGGCCTGACCCGGGTTGGCAAAGTGTGCCACCACAGAACTGATATTGATAATGCGGCCGAAACGCGCCTTGGTCATGCCTTTGAGTACACGCTTAGACAAACGGTAAACTGCTTTCAGGTGAATATTTAAAATATCATCCCAGTCATCTTCAGACATACGCAGCAGCAAATTGTCTTTGGTAATACCTGCATTATTGACCAACGCAAGGACTGGACCATAGTTCTGTTCGATGTCCGTTACCAGCGCATCAATCGCAGCACCATCACGTACATCTAGTACTTTTCCAGCGCCATTTTCAGCAAATTCTGCCGATAATTTTTCCGCACCTGCTTCAGACGTTGCAGTACCTACGACAAAATAACCGTCTTGAATCAATTGCTGTGCGATCGCAGCACCAATACCACGACTTGCACCTGTTACCAGAGCAACTTTACGTTCCTGTGTCATGCACTTTTCCCTTCTGCCGCCAATACGGTGTTTAATGCATCTTCCAGACGGGATTGACTGTCCAGTGGAAGTGCTTTTTGAATATTCGGCAAGCGTTTCGCCAAGTTGGTCAATACATTACCCGGACCACATTCTACGATGTACTCAATGCCTTCATCTTGAAGGTATTGTAAGGTTTTGGTCCATTGTACTGACTCATAAAGTTGCGCGGTCAACGCCTGACGCAATTCATCTACATTGGTTGCCGCTTGCGCGCCTACATTTTGTAATACAGGAATGCGTGGCAGCTCAATGGCGGTTTGTTCCAATGCCGGAGCAAACTGTTCAGCAGCAGGTTTCATCAATGAACAATGCGATGGAACCGATACTGGCAATGCAATGGCTTTTCCGCCGTTTTCTTTGGCCAATGCCATCACTGCTTCAACGCGATCTTTATTGCCTGCAACGACAACCTGCCCTTGCGCATTGTAGTTCGCCGCTTCGACAGAACCTTCGCCTGCTGCAGTTGCTTGTGCACACAGCTCAATCACTTTGGCATCGTCCAGACCCAAAATGGCAGCCATCGCACCCACACCCTGAGGTACAGCAGTCTGCATGAGTTTGCCACGCAAGTTCACTAGCTTCGCAGCATCACCCAGGCTTAAAGCACCTGATGCAACCAGTGCGCTGTATTCACCCAGTGAATGGCCTGCAAGATATTTCGGTGCTACACCGCCAGATTCCAACCACACGCGCCATAAGGCAATACTTGCAGTCAGCAATACCGGCTGGGTAAATTCGGTTTGATCCAGACCTTCGCCAGTTTGCGCAATCTGCCACAGATCAAAACCGACGGCTTCAGATGCTTCTGCAAATGTCTCGCGAATACTCGCAAACTGTTCTGCAAGCTCAGCCAGCATACCAGCTTTTTGGGAACCCTGACCCGGAAACACAAATGCAGTTTTTGTTGCTGGCGCTGCTTGTTCGAGTGGTGTAGCAGACATAATAAAATCCTTTCATTCAAGAGGTGTGCTTCTTCAATCCTAACAAGAAGACTGACCAATAAGACCACCTAAATCATTGTGGAGCGCAATTTAGCATGTAATTTTGTCGGCGGTAATTGCCAAATACAACAAAAAACCGATACACCTAAAAATCAAAGACAAAAAAAAGGGAGCTAAATGCTCCCATTTTTTCTACTAAGCTTGACGCTTAATACATCACCAATTATTCAGCAGATGCTTTAGCGAATAATTGACGACCACGGTAGATACCATCTTTAGATACGTGGTGACGACGGTGAGTCTCGCCAGTAGCTTGGTCTACAGTTAATGCATTCTCGGTTAAAGCGTCATGTGAACGGCGCATGTCACGGCGAGAGCGACTTTTACGGTTTTGCTGAACGGCCATGATGGCTCCTTACAAAGATCGAAAAAATGGATCAGAACAAATTCGATTGTCTTATACACAAGAGTATAACACAAAAATTAGTTAAGTTTACCCTTCAAAGCAGCCAAAACTTCAAACGGGTTGTCCCGTTTTTCTTCAGCCACTTCTTCTACGGCAGGTTGATGCTTATGTTCACAAAACTCATGTTTAGGCGACAACGGCATCAACAATAACAGTTCATCTTCTATCAGCGCGAGCAAATCAGCGGTCGCCGGTGCATCATAATCACCTTTGGTCGTTGCTTCACTTTCACCTAGGACGATGAAATCAGCATCCTCATCCAAGCGCTCTATCAGTGACTCATCATCCACAAGTGCTAAATGGAACGATGAAACCAGTTCAATTTCTACAGTTTCCAGACAACGCTGGCATTCCATAGGAACTTTTGTTTCAACGTGACCATCTAGCCATGCAATACGATGATAGGCATCCATTGATAGCTTACAGTCTATGTTAATCAATTGATCATCAATTGATCCAACAGCTTCACGAGCGATACGAACAAAGCGGGATAAAGGCAGTTGACCTGACCATTTAAAGCCCTGTTCAGCCCATTTAAACGGCTCAATCTGTGCCGGAAAGGTATTTGCTGACATAATTAAGGCGGCAATTCTACAAATTCATCAGTACTCTGTCAAAGATTAAGATACAATTTTGTACTTATTTCGACAGACCATTTGGGTAACTCAAGTCATGCATCTGTTGCAGCCGCAAACAGAAGTGAATGTTTCATCACTCGTTAGCACAATTCCAAGCCTTGATTCTGACAGTTCAACACAACAAGTGCAACTCTCGCCATGGGCGAATTTATCGTCAGAAGCGCAGCAGGTGGACTGGCTCATCTTACACTTTAATCACTGGTTTTCCCATTTAAATGTCACTTTAGTGCGTGGCGAATTTGAACCAGAATATTTCCCTGCAAGTACAAACAGTCCTGCCCGCATCCAGTTTGCGCATGGTTTCTTTAATAGCGCTTTGCATGAAATCAGCCACTGGAGCATTGCCGGAGACAAACGCCGCCTGCTGCCTGATCTGGGTTACTGGTATGCCCCGGATGGCCGTACTCGCGAACAGCAGGCTTTATTTGAACAGGTCGAAATCAAGCCACAGGCAATTGAGTGGATGTTTGCCCAGGCTTTTGGCCGTAAATTCCGGGTTTCTTTGGATAACTTGACTGGCGATGGCGGTGATGGCGCCAGCTTTAAAGATAATGTCTACACTCAAGTTCAGGCTTATTTTAATGGTACAGCCAAACTTCCACGTGATGCAGCGCGCTTTATCCAATGTATCTGTATCTGCATTAGAGGTGGCAAAAGTTTACAATCTGATGAATTTATACGTGAAATGCTTGATTAAATTACACAAATCTACCTTTTTTATGATTGCCAGATCTTGCCTGAGCGCCACATAATAAGCCATCAGCCCAAGCTTGGAGTAGTCTCTATGCTGCATTTACGCGTACACCCAGACAATCCGCAACCCCGCTTAATCAGTCAGGCAGTGGAACGTATCCGTGCGGGTGATGTGGTGGTCTATCCCACTGATGCGGCTTATGCGATTGGTTGCCAGATTGGGAACAAGAGTGCCATGGAGCGGATTGCGCAAATTCGTGGTTTGGGCCCAAAGCATCAATATGCGATTCTGTGCTGTGATTTATCCGATATTGCCACTTATGCCAAAGTGGACAATGCCATGTACCGTTTGCTGAAAAATAATACACCGGCCATCACGACCTTTATTTTACCTGCGACCAGTGAAGTGCCACGTCGGTTGATGCATCCTAAAAAGAAAACTATTGGTCTACGCATTCCGAATAATCCGGTATGTCAGCTGTTACTCAAAGAACTCGGTGAGCCGTTATTGACTTCTACCCTGATTTTACCGGGACAGACTGACCCACTCGATGATCCTTATGATATTGAAATGCAGCTGGGCAAACGCATTGATGTTTTTGTAGATAGTGGTTTAGGCACGTTGAGCACGACCTCTATTGTAGATTTATCTGGTGATCATCCAGAAGTGATTCGTCGTGGTATGGGAGATGTCAGCGCCTTTGAATAAACGACGCTTGAGAAATTCCTACAAACATTCGGGGAGTCAAAATGAATGGATTTATTTTATCTCCTGCTAAATCAGCATGAATTTTCTGCACAGGATTTAATCTATGCAGAACTGCCTTGGACACTGCAATCCAAGGCAGTCATGGTCGAAGCACATTTTCCTTCCCATCCCACTGTAAATATTGATCATACTGAGTACCAATTTTTCCTGACGTTGGCTGTAGCGAGACAGTTGTTGCAGATCTATTCAAACCAAAATGTATGCCTGGCAGAGACTTGCCAACGTATCATTGAATTTGCGACCAAGGAATACAATCATTCCTCACCATGAAAATCTAAAAAAGCATAGGGTGAGAGGTTGCAGTTCTATTCTTTTCAATTCGACAGGTATGCAATGGTTGCCAAAACCAGTTTAGGAATCTGAACTACGTTCATAATGACGAACTGCAATGAAATTTGGGCATTGCGATAGCTTCTGTTCATGGTGCATGAGTTCCTCGCCCAGCTTATTTTTCAGATACACATGAAAAATGATCTGATCATCTTCCAGTACATTCAGCATCGCCGTACGTGCTTTGGGTTCCATGACTTTAAAGGAATTGATCGACTCACAAGACATGGCTTGCATATCCAGTTTAATCCGCTCATCCAGCTGGTCGCCCTCATAAGCCATATGCCGCATGTAAAAACGAATATTGGGATATTGGTCCAGCACACTAAAATCCATTTTCATGGCCTGCATGACAGGTCGGGCCTGTTCCGCAAAAGCTGAAAATCCGCCTGATTTCAGTCCTGTGCGTGCTTCATCTTCAAGCTGCATAATCTGATATTTGGGATAAGCCCAAAATCCCCCGAATGCGATCATCCCAATAACAACCAGAATAAGTGGCATGCTTTCTTCACCTTTTTATTGATTTTTGTGATTCTTGACTATTTTTCGAGAGTATAGCGGTATTTTTGACCAAAAATTACGGGGAAATATTTTATTAATACTTATTAATTTTATGTTTTTTAATGGGAAATCCGTTTAAAAATCATTCGATATCTGCCAGCTAGCTTATTTACTCTTTTGAGGAGAATCACTGTATTGATCGAGTTTTGAAGTGAATCAACTGGCATCATCTACCAGATACGCTTAATTATGAGAGCCAATTTAAAGTGAAAATCACCGCTGCATTTCCCGCCCGGTTCTACCGTTTTTCTCGTTGCTATTTTTAAATCGTAGATAAATTCCATTATTTTTTTAAGTTTTTATGGCTTTGACGGCTTATTTAATTTATTTAAAGTTACTTTTCCAGTACAATGACAACGCTTAATCCTGTGCTTTTCTTTCGATCAGATACCGAAAATCAAGCCTTTGCATGCCTTTGAAAATTCGCGTGGCCTATAATTGTAATGACTCAAATTATCCATAACACTATGGAATCTGCTCCGCACATTCGGGTTCTGGATGAATGGCAGGATACAATTCCAGAGGATCTGTACATTCCTCCAGCGGCATTTGAAATCTTATTAGAACATTTTGAAGGCCCACTCGACTTTTTAATTTACCTGATTCAAAAAAACGGTTTTGATCTGTTACAGGTCGATATCGCGCCGATTGCAGCGCAGTATTTGTCTTATATGGACGCGATGAAATCCCTGAACATCGAGCTGACGGCCGACTATATGGTGATGGCAGCCTTACTGGCAGATCTGAAATCACGTTTGCTGTTACCTAAACCGAAAAGCCTGGCTGCGATTGAACAGGATCCAAAACAAGAACTGATTGACCGTTTAGAAAATTATTTAAGAATTAGACAGGCAGCAGAACGTCTGGGCCAGATGCCGATTCTGGAACGTGACACTTTCACGACCAATGTCAGTCTGGGTGAAATCCAGCAGCCGAATGAAGGCTATTCAAGCGATTTATTGCGTGATGCCTTGCTTTGTATATTTAACCGTCCTGAACCCGTGATTCATCAGGTACAACAGGAACCGGTACTGTTGGAAGAACGGATTGCCTATATTGAAAGTTGTATTGAAACTGGCGCAATACTCAGCTTTAAGGACTTGTTAAAACCGAGCCAAGGCCGTATGGGTATGGTGGTAACCTTTATGGCGGTGCTGGAACTGACCCGACAACAAAAAATTCAGATTATTGCTACAGGTATTGAAGCCCCGCTCGCAATTCAAGGAGCCAGTCAATGACACTCGATCAAAATACGCTGTTATCTGCAGAAGATAATCTGCATGAAGTATTAATGCAGCTTGAAGCCATTATTTTTGCCAGCGACTCTGCGGTTTCATTGGCTCGTCTGAAAGAAGCTTTTCAAGATCGCTATAGCAAGCAGGAATTACGTCAGTATTTACAACAACTTTCCATGCTGATGCATGGCCGTTCAATCGAACTGATTGAAACAGCACAAGGTTATCGTTTTCAAGTGCGTGCAAAATATCGTAATATTATTGCACAGACCTGGCCTGAGCGACCGGCTCGCTTGTCGCCTTCATTACTAGAGACGCTTGCGGTGATTGCTTATCACCAGCCAGTGACCCGAGCGGATATTGAACAAATTCGTGGTGTCACGAATAACAGTCAAAACTTGCGTACGCTGTTTGACTGGAACTGGATTAAAGAGTCTGGATTTCGTGAACTCCCTGGAAGACCTGCGTTGTTAATGACAACGCCACAATTTTTAAATGCGTTTGGCCTGAATAGTTTGGGCCAATTGCCTCCCCTGCAGGATGCCAAGGAAGCTTTTATGGCCCTCGATGCGAATGCACCGAAGTCATAAATAGGTGAACTGTTGATAATTATTTCTAAGGTTATGCTGTCATGAGTGAAAAGTTGCAAAAGGTGCTTGCACGCGTTGGTTTGGGTTCTCGCCGTTATATGGAAGAAGTCATTGCCGCGGGTCGTGTAAGTGTCAACGGGCAAATTGCCCAAGTGGGTGAACGAATCGAACCAGGTGATGAGCTTCGCATCGATGGTCGTAAAGTTGCCTTCCAGATTGAAGACGAAATCCGTCGTCGTGTCATTATTTACTACAAGCCTGAAGGCGAGATCTGCTCACGTAGCGATCCTGAAAACCGTCCGACTGTATTTGAACAGCTGCCTGCTATTCCGGGCGATCGCTGGGTAATGGTGGGTCGTCTGGATATTAACTCGACCGGTCTGCTTTTATTCACAAATGATGGTGAACTTGCGAATCGCTTGATGCACCCATCGAATGAAATCGAACGTGAATATGCAGTTCGTGTCATGGGTGAAGTTACACCACAAATTCGTAACAACATGCTCAAAGGCGTGGTGCTAGACGATGGTCCGGCAAAATTCGAATCTTTCTCTGAACTCGGTGGTGACGGGATCAACCGTTGGTTCCAGGTGGTAGTAAAAGAAGGTCGTAACCGTGAAGTACGTCGTATCTTTGAATCACAAGGCCTGAAAGTCAGCCGTCTACTGCGTACCCGTTATGGTACTGTGATTTTGCCACGCGAACTGCGTACCGGTCGCTGGATTGAACTGGATAAAAACGATATCGACAACCTGACCAAAGCTGTGGAATTGAAACCACGTCAAGGTACTGGTTTGTTTGGTATGGCGAAACGCCGTAATGAACGTATGCAGGACAAGCCGATGGCTGCACGCCGTGGCGGTTTCTTGCGTCAGCAACGTCGTGACAGTGATGAGCAACCACAAAATAATACTGGCCGTGAGCGTCGTGATGACAATGCTTATGGTCGTCGTGACAGAGCTGAAAACCAGAATGGCACTCAGTTTGTGCGTCGTGAAAACCGTCCGGATCAAGGCTTTGGTCGTCGTGAAGAGCGTGATGAAAATGCGCCGCGTCGTCCATACGGTATCAACAAAGGCTTTAAAAAGTTTTAATTAAGATAAATAAAAAAAGTCAGGCACATTGCCTGACTTTTTTTATGCCTTATGCATCAGGCACTTTGTGGAATCCCTTGCGGAATGGCACCGAGTAAACGCTTGGTATATTCATGCTGTGGAGATTGATACAATTCATCTGAATTGGCGATTTCCACCAATTCACCATGATTCAGCACCATGATCTGATCTGAAATATATTTCACTACCGACAAATCATGTGAAATAAAGATATAGCTGAGTCCGAATTCATCCTGCAAATCTTGCAGTAAATTCAGCACCTGCGCCTGTACTGAGACATCCAGTGCCGAGACCGATTCATCGCAGATCAAAATCTCAGGCTTTAAGGTCAGGCAACGTGCGATTGCAATCCGCTGACGCTGACCACCGGAAAACTCATGCGGGTAGCGATAAAAAGCCTGAGCAGGCAAGCTGACCCGTTCCAGCAAATCCAGAGCCATTTGTTTGCGTTCGGCATCATCCTGACCAATCTTGTGAATCTGCATCGGTTCCATCAGGATTTGCCCTACGGTAAAGCGCGGATTCAGAGAAGCATAGGGATTCTGGAAAATGATCTGGATTTTACGTTGATACTGGGTAAATTCCTGTTCCGACATGTCCAGAATGTCCCGACCCTGAAACAGTGCCTTACCGCCCGTAGCCTTTTGCAGACGCATCAGCAACAAGCCAATGGTGGTTTTACCCGAACCGGACTCCCCGACCAACCCCAAGGTCTTGCCTTTGGCCAGCTGAAAAGAAACTCCTTTTACTGCTTGAAACTCATCTTTGCCAAACAGTCCTTTACGACTATAAAAAGATTTTTGCAGATCCCGTACATCCAGAATAATTTCCTCTCCGCCCTTTAGTCCACGTGAACGTTGCGGAAGCTGAGTATTCAGACGAATATCTTCCAGCCAGGTTGAACCATCCTGTTTCATAAAATCGCTGATCATCGGCAAACGTAACGGACGTTGCGAGAGTTGCGGGCGGCAGTGCAACAAGGCTTTGGTATACATGTCCTGAGGCCGGTCCAGCACCTCCCGAACCGGACCCTGTTCACGGATTTCACCATGGCGCATCACAATAACCTGATCGGCAATTTCACCAACCAATGCCAGATCATGGGTAATAAACAGCATCGACATCTGACGACGCTGACGTAGCGATTCCAGCAAGTCCAGAATCTGCTTTTGAATAGTCACATCCAGAGCGGTGGTCGGTTCATCTGCAATCAACAGTTTCGGTTCACAGGCAATAGCCATGGCAATCATGACCCGTTGCTGCTGTCCACCGGAAAGCTGCCCCGGATAGGCATCAATTTTAGTTTCTGGCGCAGGGATCCCCACTTCTTTGAGGAGCTCCAGGGTACGTTGCCGCGCCTGTTTTTTATTCATGCCTAAATGTAGTTGCAAGATTTCTGCAATCTGCATGCCTACCGTAAATACCGGATTTAGCGAAGACATTGGCTCCTGAAAAATCATGGCAATGTCTTTGCCGCACATCTTGCGCATTTCACGGGTTTTAAGCTTGAGCAGGTTTTTCCCTTCAAAGATGATCTGGCTATCTTCTGAAATACGTGCGCTTTCTGCCGGAAGCAGGCCCATAGTGGCGAGGGAAGTGACCGACTTGCCACTTCCCGATTCGCCTACCAGTGCAACTGTGGTATTGGCCGGAATCTCGAAAGAAACCCCTTTTACAGTCTCAATATATTCTTTATTTTCACCTTTAAAACTGACTCGCAGATTTTCTACGCGAAGTAGCGCAGGTGCTGTGCTTGGATTGATTTCAGACATCGTTGCGCTCCTATTTCAGTTTTGGATCTAATGCATCACGGAGTGCATCGGTAAACATCGAGAAAGCAGTTACCAATACCGCCATGGCGATTGAGGCTGCCGCCAGTTGCCACCATTTACCCAAAATCAGCTCGCTTTGTGCTTCATTTAGCATACTGCCCCATGACACTACCCCGATAGGCACACCGAAACCGAGGAAGCTCAAAATGACTTCGGACTTGATAAATGCCACCACCAGAATAGACATCTGTACCAGGGCAATATGGCTGACATTGGGAAAAATATGGACAAACATACGACGCATATTACTCACGCCAATCGCCTTGGCAGCCAGCACATATTCACGTGCCGTATGCTTCATGTATTCAGCACGAACCAAACGGAAGACCCCGGTCCAGCCAGTCAGACCTAAAATCAGGATGATTGATAAAATACCTTTCTGCTGTAACACTGCGGCAATGGCCAAAACCAGCAACAGATAGGGAATCGAGGTAAAGATATTATAGAACCAGTTTAGGACATCATCGACCCAACCACCAAAGTAACCTGCTATTGCACCCAGTGCAGTCCCAATCAGTACAGCGACAAAGGCTGCAATCAGTCCAACCAGAATCGAGGTTTCAGCCCCCTTAATGGTTTTCTGTAAAACATCCTGCCCCCATTTATCGGCACCGAAGACCAGACTTTGCTTGAGTTCCCCACTTTCATCCATCAGCTGGCCACCGAGTTCCTGATTAATGGCCTTCATGTCTTCTGCCAGCGGATCGACCACTCCATAATAATCGATGCCTGCACCAGCACCCTGCTCAGCAGCAATTTCAGCATTCAATTCAGCAATGACATCTTTTAAAGGATCAACTGGATTGACTGGTAGAGGTACAGATTCTGCGCCCTGCTCTGTATCAGATACAGCCGGAACTGGCGCTGCACTGATAAAACTCGGCGGTGCATAGCTGACCGCCACTTCTTTATTCCAGTCTTTGGCAATTAGGCCGCTCATTGACAGTACCAGCAGCAGCAGATAAAACAGCACCACATACAGGGAAAACATGGCAATCCGGTCACGTTTCAAACGGCGCATGGCCAGTTGCCATAATCCTGTTGAAGCCGATTCAGGTGCTGCTTCAGCCGCTTGTTCTTTTTTAAATATCGCACTCAGCATAATTCACCTACTTCAACTGTACACGCGGATCGACCCATTTATAGATCAGATCGGCAATCAGGTTGAATATCATGGTCGCAGCAGCAACATAGACCGTAATGGCTTTAATCACAGGAAAATCGGAACGTTCTACCGCAATAATGACTTCACGGCCAATTCCAGGAATACCAAAAAAACGTTCAATCAGGAAAGCACCGATCAGCAGTGCCGGAAGTCCTGCCATGACATCGGTAATAATCGGAATCGAGGCATTGCGCAAGACATGCACGCCCATGATACGGTTTTCACCCAGGCCTTTGGCACGCGCAGTACGTACATAGTCCTGATTAACTTCATCCAGTACGAAACTACGATACAGGCGTAGTGTTGGTGCAATACTTACCACCAACATAATCAGCACAGGTAACAAGGCATATTTGAAAAGATTATCGGCGAAATTATCACTCCAGCCCTGTACCGGAAACCAGCTCAATTCATAAGCCAGGAAATACTGGAACACGATGATGTAAACCAGAATACTGATCGACATACCGATCGTACATAGCATCATGATCATGCGATCAGTCAAAGAACCACGAACAGAAGCTACACCTAAAGCCAGAATGATAGAAATAATAGTTTGCAGAATAGTCAGTGGAATCAAAATGGTCAGTGAGGGTCCCAAACGGGTGGTGATAATCTGTGCCACCGATTCCCCGGTACTCCAGCTCACCCCATAATCAAAGGTTAAAATCTGCTTGATAAAGATCCAGAGTTGTACGTAATACGGTTGATCCACACCCAGTTGCTGACGGATGTTCTCAATCTGTTCCGCATTGGCCATTTTACCGGCCAGAATATAGGCAGGGTCTCCACCTACCCAGTTAAACAGCAGGAAAATCAGCAAAATCACCCCGAGCATGGTCGGGATCATTTGCCAAAGCCGTCGAATAATATATGCCAGCATTGCTTGCCTTCCTTAATTTTTTCCAGAGATTTCATTAAAGAAAGCTTTGCTGTCCGGATCACGACCCAAGAAGTCTTTCACCATTTGCTCGCCATGCTTTTGTCCGCCTTGAGCCAGGACCGTATTACGATAATGCGCACCGACTTTCTTGTCCATGAGCTGATCACCAAAGGATGAAAGCATATCCAGGGCAATGACTTCAGACCACATATAGCTGTAGTAACCTGCCTGATAGCCGCCCATCAGATGCCCGAACTGTCCCGGGAACTGCTGACCGCTGACATAACCCAAGGCGGTCTTGCCTTCCATATCCTGCCAGAGTTTTAAAGGCTCAATGTTTTTTGCATCTTTACCATGCAAGGCCATATCATATTGGGCATATAAAGCCTGACGGGCGTAATGCAGGCCTCGACCGTAATTCTTCACATTCTTTAAGCGCTCGGTCATGGCAGCATCCACCCGAGGACATGCCGGCTCACAGTAATCCGCTACTTTTGACAAGGTTTCCAGACGGCGTGCCCACTCTTCATACATCTGTGATGGTGCTTCTACAAAGTCACGCTCTACCGAGGTACCAGACTGTTCTGTATAGCGGGTTTTCGATAGAATCCCGTGCAAGGCATGACCCATTTCATGCACAAAGGTTTCCAGCTCGTTGCTATTCAAGCCCTTACGGTTAAAATTGGTCACCAGTACCGATACCGGACGACGCTGATTCAGGGTACTGCCACCATAAGCTCCCCAGACAGCTGCATGCCCATATTTGCCTTCACGCGGGTATTTATCGACATATAATCCGCCCAGGAATTCGCCCGTAGCTTTGTCATGTACCGCATAATATTCCACTTCATCATGCCAGGCTTTGACTTTCACCGGCTTGAACTCAATGCCATAGAGTTCCGAAGAAACAGCGAATAACCATTTTTGTGATGCTTCTGTCGGGAAATAATCCCGTAATTTTTCCTGGTCTACCTTGTATTTGGCCTGACGCAGTTTTTCACTCCAGTAACCCTGATTCCAGCGTGTAATTTCTGCTTTCTCTAATGGAACTTTTAAAGTTTCAGCCTTGAACTGACGTAATTGTTCTACATCCTGCTTTTCTAGAGGTGCAACTTTGGCATAAACCTCATCCAGAAAACCGTTCACTGCTTCCGGAGTTTTGGCCATGCGGAATTCAAGCGCAGAATGGGCATAGCTTTCCTTGTCAAAAAGTTGTGCCATTTCATAACGCAGATCAATGGCATTTTTCATGAATTGCAGGTTTTGTTCGGTCCCGCGACGCGTGTAAGCAGTCTGGTAACGTTTGCGTGCTTCATCACTTTCTGCCAGCTCCATAAAAGGCTGGTATTCCGGATAATCAAAGCCAAGCAGATAATTGCCCTTTTCATTTTTCTTTAAATTTGCGATGTAACTTTCTGGCAGGCCTTTCATTTCAGCTGGAGTAAATTCAACTTTTTCAGGGTTATCTCGCACATTTTTGGAAAAGTCCTGCCCCAGTTTGGTACTTTCTTCAATAATTTCTTTCAGTCGTTTCTGTTTTTCTGCACTGAGTTGTACCCCGGTATTCTCAAACTGTTCCAGAATATCTTCTAAAAATTTCTGATCAATCGGATCGCTGGCTTTCAGTTTCTTGAACTGGGCATACAGTTTAGGATTCTGATACAGGGTGGTCTGGTATTTGCTGATTTTAAGTTCACAGTCATCGGCTGCCTGACGCAATGCAGGATCCGGATCGACATTACTATATAGTCCTACTGCAGCACCGAAATCCCGGGCTTTGGCATGCAACTCATCCCATTCAGCCAGATAAGGCCCTGCCTTGGCTTTATTTTTAATTTTCTTATTTTCAAATATCTGGATATCTTTTTGCATGGAAGCCAGACTGGCATCACATAAAGACGGAATTTCTGCAGCCTTGAACAATGGCAGCAGCTGTACTTGGGTATCTGCCGCTACACCCTGATATCCCCCCATTATCATTAAACATAAGGTACTTAATTTTAAAGACTTTGATTTCATATTCATCTCCAGATTTTTTCTTACTTTTTCGTATTAATATCGATATACATCCATTCTGAAGACAGAATCGGATGGGACTTATGTCCAATAATTTGGGGTTGGGTCAAGGCATTACGGTAGGTGCTATAGAGCATCAGGGTCGGCATGTTGACTTCGAGAATCCGGGTCATTTTGCGATAAAGCAGATCACGCTCAGGGCCTGGCGGCATGCTCTGGGTTTGTTCGTGTAGACGGTCGAATTCAGGATGTTTAAAGCAGGCATTGTTGGTGACATTGACATTCTTGCCATAGAACAACTGCATAAAGTTGTCAGCGTCTGGATAATCGGCAATCCATGCAGAACTCTTGAACATGGTTTTACATTGCTTTTCCAGCTTGATGCCTTCAGCGAATGGCATAGCCTTACTGGTCAGCTGAATATGAATACTGTCCAGGGTCTTTTTCCAGAACTCACCCTGTTGCTGGCCCCGACTGGTATTCCCAGTAATCAGTTCAATCACCAGAGGTTTACCTTCAGGTGTCTTTCGCCAGCCATCTGCACCGATCTTGTAGTTATAGCGGTCGAGCAACATGTTGGCTGCTTTGACTGAATAGGGAATACTGCTTTTATAAGCAGGCGAATAGCCGGCTATCCCTGGCGGAACAGGCATATGCAGTTTTGCTCCATCTCCCTTAAGTAATACATTGATCATGTTTTCCACAGAAAATGCCATCGCCATGGCACGGCGTAAGGCAATTTTTTCTGGCGTGAAACCACCCACGACTGGGTTTTGCATATTCCAGTAATGGTAGCTAATGGAGGGCTCTAAAATACGTGACAGCTTCACCCCCTGCTGGGCCAGCTCCGGTTTTAATTTATCGCCATCGAGGGCCTGTACGACGATATCGCCCTCAATTTCGAGCAGGTCCAGTTCATTTTTCTTAAATGCCAGCATCCGTGATTGCGCTTCTTCAATAATACGCACATCAATAGTGCCGATTTGAGGCATTTTTTTGCCCTGCATGGCTTTTACAATAGCCTGATCTTCTGCACCACTGGCTTTAAAGTCCCAGACAAAACCACGATAAGCTGGATTTGGTTTTAAAATAATCCGTGAGCCGGGTGTCCAGCGGCTGAGCACATAAGGACCAGTTCCCACTGGCCTATTCATGACCCAACCCGCCTTGTCTTTATATTTTTCAATCACTTCACGAGCTACTGCAGCGGCAGGCCCATGTGCCAGCAACATCGGAAAGTTCTGATCCGGATTATTCAGCTTTAATACCAGGGTATAGCGGTCTGGGGTCTGAATACCTTCAAACGGATTTTCATAGGCTTTGCCATTCTTTTTGGTTAGGGCCATCCATGCGTCCAGCCCTTTAATTCGACCATCCAGCAACCAGCTGTTCGGTGAATGCAGCTTTGGGTCCAGTAGACGTTTCAAGCTATAAGCATAGTCATACGAGGTCAGTTCACGTTTTTTACCGCCGAAGACCGGATCATCGGCAAAGTAAATACCCTTTTTGATTTTGATGGTATAAGTCAAACCGTCTGCACTCACTTGAGGCAGACTTACTGCAGTCAAGGGTATCAGTTTCGCTGGCGAGGCCAGATAGTCATAGGTAAATAAGGTCTCAAAAATCGCGGCATTAATCTTGGCTGAATAACGGTCATGGATATAACCCGGATCAAAACCGGTTTCAGCCGCCGGAAATACTGTTTTTAAAACCTTATTCGGGTTGGCAGGATTGCTGGCCCATGTCGGTGCACTCCCTGCCATCATCAAACCAGCCATTAACACCCCACTGGCCAGTTTTTTTAAAGTATTTTTATTCACATTCATACTGGTTCTTAATCTTCTCAGGTTATTTTTTAACAGGTTCAATATCCATATATTGCCAAACTGCTCTGGTCACCGGATGGGCCTTAAAGCCCTGTACATGCGGATGAACCAACCAGTTACGTATCCGGGTATTGTGCAGAATCCACGGATTATCGGCCTCCATCTGGCGGTTCATCTGCTCATAATATGGAGTCCGCTGCTGCGGCGGCAGTTTCATCGCAGTCTGGTACAATGCGTCATAGGCTTTTGAGGTATAGCAACTCAGGTTGCCTTGCTGCGCATTTGGCCCATACAGTAACTGGGCAAAGTTTTCCCCTTCCGGATAGTCCGCAATCCAGGCTCCACCCCACATCATATGCTTGCATTGGGTGGCTTCTTTTAAATTGTCAGCAAAATTACTGACCTTGAACTCAATTCGTACCCCGATCGCATCCAGATTCTTTTTCCATAATTCTGCAGAAATCACCGAAGAGCTTGAGCTGGTTGAATTCATTTTTAGTATCAAAGGCTTGCCATCAGGTAAGGTGCGGTAACCATCAGCGCCTTTCTTATAACCAAAGCGGTCAAGCAGTTTATTGGCCAGTAATGGGTTATAAGCAATACTGCTTTTATACTTCGGGTCATGTCCACCCACTCCCTCTGGCAAAATCATTTCAGCTTTATCGGCATGACCTTTGTACAACTGCTGGATAGCTTCTTTCTGGTTATAGGACAAGGCAAGAGCACGACGTAAGGCAATTTTTTCCAGTGAATTTCCACCAATTAACGGATCACGCATATTCATGATGGTATAGGTAATTTCCGGTTCTTTATTCGGATAATGCAGGATGCCTTTTTTCTTGTATTCGCTTTTCAGCTGCTTATTTTCCAGTGCCTGTTCGGCGCCGCTCGCAGTGAGTTTGTCATAGTCCAGTTGTCCAGACTTTAAAGCCAGCCAGCGAGACTGTTCCTCTTCAATAATACTGATTTTGATCTTGCCAATTTGCGGCATTTGCTTGCCTTGCATGGCTTTGACAATACGTTGATCCCATTCGGAACCATCACCCTTAAAGTTCCAGACAAAACCACGATAATTCGGGTTGGCGGTCAGTTCAATACGGCTACGCGGCACATATTTGTGTAATTGATACGCCCCTGTTCCAACCGGATGCTGACCTGCCCGATGACCATAATGTTCGATCGCTTCCCGTGCGGTACCACTAAAAGCCACATAGGCCAGAATATATGGAAAATTCAGATCGGAACGGGTCAGGGTAATTTGTAAAGTATATTTATCTAGTGCTTTTAAACCGGGAATAGGTACATCGTAGTTGAACTTGCCAGTTTTTTTAGCCTGCTGGATGACCTGATCTGCCCCAAGGATTTTTCCCTCAATAAAAGAAAAAGAAGGAGAATGGTTTTTGGGATCCATGATCCTTTGCATGGAGTAGATATAATCACGCGCCACCAGTTCACGCTTCTTGCCCTGAAATGCCGGATCAGGACTAAAATAAATTCCTGGCTTGACTTTAAAGGTATAAACTTTGCCATCCTGTTCAACCTTGGGTAAGGATTCGGCGGTATTTGGTACCAGAATTGCCGGCCGCGCCAGATAGTCATAACGCAATAAAGGTTCAAAAATGGCTTCAGCAACGCTACCACTATAAAAATTATAGGTTTTGACCATATCAAAACCATCATCAGGTGCTTCGAAAGCCAAGTTTAAAACTTTATCCGGATGTGCAGATGATTTTGCCCAAGAGGCTTGCCCCGTAGTCATGGCCAAGGCCAAAATTGTCATGCTGAAAAGTGCTGATTTCAAATTTGTACCTATTCTTGATCTTGAAGTTTTATTGCTATAGGAAGTCTTTAACACATCATCCCATATTTGCTTCAATGGATGGGTCAAAGCTGGACAGATGGAATAAAATGAACAAAGCGAATTTCATGCCATCCTCGAAAAATAACGATTTTTTCCTGTTATTAACTCAAAAAAGCTTATTTTTATTAATCATTTAAAACATTATCAATAACATAATATTTTCCATGAATCATTAATTTAATATTTATTCTTAAAATCTAGCTCCAAGCCTAGTCTGCACAAAAATAAACCAGACCTGTTTCATATTATTGCATCCTCCCACTACTTCAACCCAAGAAAATACATACATAAGCAAATGAAATATATAATTATTATCTTATTAAATTATTGTATATTTTATGTAAAAATCATGCACCATGATTAAACTTTATTCAATTTCCCCTTCAGTTTTAGACTCCTTTCTTATTCATTAAATATTTATTTTTTACTTTACCATGGTTTTCTTTAGTGACTTAGTTCACATTTTCAACCTCAATATCTTGATATTTCTTCATCAGAACTTAGTCAACCCCCAAAAACACCAAATTATATCCAATATTTTCATATAGTTAATAATTATAAGAAATAATGATTTATAAGTTGGCATCCGCTTTGCTTAACTCCTCCCAGCACTACTTCACATAACAAAAGGGTGAAAATTACGATGAAAATAAACAAACTAGTCGGATCTATGGGGGCTCCAACAGTTGGCAAGACAATACTCAAGTTAAGTACGCTTACCTTAAGTATGATGTGCTTGTCTTTGGCACATGCAGCCGATGAACCAGAAAACTCTGCCGCTCAACCTACCAAGGTTCAAAAAGTGACAGTGACAGGTTCATCTATTAAAGGAGTAGCTGCACAAAGTGCATCTCCTATTACTGTGCTTAAAGTCGAAGATCTGGTGAATCAGGGGGTCACCACGGTTGAAGAAGCCATTAATAAAGTAAGTGCTAACCAAGCTGGTTTTGCTGTTTCTCAAAATATTGGTAAAAGTAATACTTCAGGTTCTTCTGCCAACCTGCGTGGGATTGGTACTGATAAGACCTTAGTTTTATTAAATGGGCGTCGTTTGGCTAACAGCCCATTTAGTACTTCTGAAGTTAACCTGAATATTATTCCGCTCGCGATGGTTGAGCGAATCGAGATTCTGCGTGATGGTGCTTCTGCAGTATATGGTGCAGATGCAATTGCCGGCGTAATTAACTTTATTATCAAAAAGGAATACCAAGGTTTCGGTATTTCTGGTGGACTGCAAGCACCTGAAGAAAAGAATGGCGACAAATATGATGTCTCTATTTTCGGTGGTTATGGTGATCTGGATGAACAAGGTTTCAACGTTTACGGTGTAGTCGATTATCGTACTTCTGACATGATCATGGCCAAAGATCGTAAAGTCAGCCGTCGTGGTGGTTTAATTCCAGAGTTGAACATGGCGATCGGTTCAAGTGCCGGCTTCCCTGCCAACCTTTTAGATTCAGGTGTAGGTGTAGTTAACCCTTATATCAATCAAAACTGTAATAATGCACCAAATATGTTTGTATCTGGTACACGTTGCCTGTTAAACACTCAAGCACTCATTGGTATTACTCCAGAAGAAGAAACTTTTTCAGCTCTAGGTAAAGGTACCTTCAAATTAACCGATTCATTAAATGCGGTTGCTGAATATATTTATACTGAAAGTAAAGTAAAAACCTCGATAGCACCTGATGTATGGGGAGGTAGTCTTTCTATTCCAAATACCAGCAAATATTATCCAGGCAACGGCATTACACCAGACATCGCTGGTCTGGTAGATCCAAGAGCAGCACTTTATTTACGTTCACAATCAGGTAACCGTGTTTCTCAATCAGAAAATGAATCAAACCGCTTTTTTGCAGGGATTGAAGGTGAAGTCTACGGTTGGGATGTAAATGGTGGCGTTACTTATGCCAAAAGTGAAGCAACTGATAATTTCGTCAGTGGTTACCTGAATCAAAGTTTGGTTCAAGCCGCACTTAATGATGGCACCTTAAACCCATTTGGTCCTCAGGCCGCTGCAGATGCTGGGAAATGGTCTACTTTTGATGTGGCAGGCCCAACAAATATGGCAAGTCTGGATTCTACCACTATAGATTTCACCGTCAGCCGTCCAATCTATGAACTACCTGCAGGTGAAGTTGGATTTGCCTTGGGTGGTAGCTACACCACTCAGGACTGGGAAGCCAAGGTGAATGCCGATCTTGTTCGCCAGGTTCCAGGTTCTGGTATTGATCCAAATAAACCGTCAAGTTCAGGTGACCGTGATATTACTGCGGTGTTTACTGAATTACATGTACCGATCTTGCCGACTCTAGAAGCTCAACTTGCGGCACGTTATGATGACTATAGTGACTTTGGTGATACTTTCAATCCAAAAGTATCCCTACGTTGGGAACCGGTTAAAGAGTTAATGTTCCGTAGTTCTTATAGTACTGGATTCCGTGCCCCAAGTATGTGGGAAATCAACTCTTTACAAAGTGAAACCAATACTAGCACTAACTTCAATAACCCACGTTTTTGTGATGCTAACGGTCAACCGACCAGCACCCAATTTGCAGACCAATGTGGTATGCAGTTCAAGCGTAAACAAGGTGGTAACCCAGACTTACAGCCAGAAGAATCAACCTCTTTTACAGCCGGATTAGTATATGAACCAATCAAGAATCTGGTATTCACCGCTGATTACTACAATATTGACATTGAAGGTTTAGTCAGCTCAGTTACTCCTAATGACATTTTTAATGACCTTGATCGCTATGGCAATCTGATCGTTTACGCTCCAGATGGTCGTATCCAGTATTTAAATACAACTCTACAAAATATGGGTGGATTAAAAACTGAAGGGATTGACCTCAGCCTGAACTACTTAAGCCCAATGACAGCAACAGGCCGTTTTGGTTTTGGGATTGATGGTACCTATGTCATCAAAATGGATGAGCAAGAAGAACCAAACGGTGAATGGGAAGGGCTCGTCGGCATCTATGATGATCCTGCAGTCGTCCGCTGGAGACATATTGCCAATATCAACTGGTCTTATGAAGACTGGAAAATGAGACTAGAACAACAATATATCCGTGGTTATGAAGACTTTTCTCAAGAACGTGATGTAAGTGCCTATACGCTTTATAACTTTGCAGGCACCTATAGCGGATTCAAGAATTTAGAGCTAACTGCAGGTATTCGCAACATGTTTGATGCAGAACCACCTGCTTCTGATGCAACCAACAATGCTCAATATGGCTATGACCCTCGTCACGGTGATCCAATGGGCCGTACCTACTTCCTACGTGGTACTTATAAATTCTTTTAATTAATTACTTCGCAAACACTGCTGTCAAGCGGTGTTTGCGGTTTTCCCCGTTTAATTTTAGCCAAACAAAAAATAATGCTGCCTGTAACTAAAAAAAATTTCTCATCAGTGCACTATTTCCTGTTTGTCTTAAATTCTAGGAGTCATGATGGGCACAAAGTTTGAAGACTTAGAAAAAAACTCCGCCAAAAAACTGACTGGTATTGGGGTCGTTGTTTTTTTGCATATCCTGGTTGGCCTGGTACTCATGGCTGGTATGGCAAAAGACATTATTAAACCGACGGAACAGCCAGTTGAGCTAATGATTATTCAAGATATTAAGCCGCCTGAACCTGAGCCACCAAAAGAAACACCACCTGAACCACCAAAAATCGTGGAAAAAGTAGCACAAGTGCCTGAGGTGAAACCGGTTGAAAAAGTCGTTCCTGTACAGAAAACACTTCCAACACCAACCCAACCGACAACTGTTGCAGTACCTACTCCCGTTGCAGCGAGTCCTTCACCAAGTCCGGTAGCAGCACCGGCTCCAGTAGTCGCAGCCGCTCCAGCCCCAGCTCCTCCACCCGCTGGCGTAACTCGTGGTGTTTCACAAGGTGAAGCAGGTTGTAAACGCCCAGACTATCCACGTGATGCACTGATGAATGAAGAGCAAGGTGAAGTTCTGATCTCTGTATATGTAAATACCACCGGCAAGGTCCAGGATGCCAAAGTGAAAAAGTCGAGCGGTAGCCGTGCGCTGGATCGCGCAGCATCCAAGGCCTTCAGTTTATGTACTTTCAAACCAGCAATGAAAAATGGCGAGCCGCAAGAATCTTGGTATGACATTCCATATGAATTTGTCCTTGACTAACACATACAAAAGATAAAGAAAAATCAGGAGATCCACTATGAAAAAATCATTCAAACCTTTAAAAAACATGACTGCTGCCGGTGTGATTGCCATGAGCACTTTATTGCCCCTGCAAGCAGTTTTTGCCGAACCGTCTGCTACGCCAACTAGTACCGTAACGGAAACAGCGGCAACACCAGCGACAGTGGCTGAACCGACGCCTCCAGCACCGGCTGCGGCTGAAGAACCTGCTCACAATCCTTATGGCCTAGAAGCCATGTGGAAAGAAGGTGATATTGTTTCGAAAATCACTTTGTTTATTCTGGTGGTCATGTCGATCGGCACCTGGTACATCATGATCAGCAAATGCCTACAACAAGGCAAGATTCGCAAACAGGCTAAGCAAGCTGAAAATACTTTCTGGGAATCTTCTTCTCTAGATAATGCCACCGAGAACCTGGATGAAGCCAGCGTCTACCGTTTTATTGCGGAAAAAGGGATTAAATCAACCAAAAATCATGGTGGCAATTTACTTGAGCGTATTGATTTCAATACCTGGGTCACCATCTCAATTTCCCGTGCAATTGACAAGATCCAGAACCATCTGAGTGGCGGCCTAGCCTTCCTTGCCACAGTCGGTTCTACCGCACCTTTCGTTGGCCTGTTTGGTACGGTTTGGGGGATTTACCATGCTCTGACTGCCATTGGTGTTTCAGGACAAGCATCCATTGATAAAGTAGCAGGTCCAGTGGGTGAAGCACTGATCATGACTGCAATTGGTCTGGCAGTTGCAGTACCGGCAGTACTTGGCTACAACTGGTTAACTCGCCGTAATAAAGCGGTCATGGAAGAAGTCCGTACCTTTGGTTCTGATTTACACGCAGTATTACTCAGCGGTGAAATTACAACCAATAATCCTGTTAATCGTGACGTGAAGTAAGAGTGAGGCATCAGCCATGGGAATGATGGTCAATTCAAACGACAGCGATGATGAGGTAATTGGAACCATTAATACCACACCTTTGGTTGATATTATGCTGGTTCTGCTCATTATCTTCCTGATTACTGTACCGGTTGCCATTCATACCGTACCTGTCGATCTACCCGAAGAAAGAAATGTACCGTATGAAACCAAGCCAGAAAATGTTCAGCTGGCTGTCAATAAAACTGGCGATATTTTCTGGAACGAAATCTATATCGCAGATAAAACCGTTTTACTGAGCCGTTTACAGGCAGAAGCCCAGAAACGTCCGCAGCCTGAAGTGCATATTCGTGGTGATCAGTTAACACCTTATGAAGCAATTGATCAGGTGATTAGTACCACCCAACAGGCCGGTATTGGCAAAATTGCTTTTGTCACCACTCCGCCCGCTACACCTTAAGCACAAAGAAGGATTAAGTTTATGGGTATGAATGTTGGTTCAAATCAAGATGATGATGTGATGTTAGATGTGAACATGACGCCACTAATTGATGTCATGCTGGTCTTGTTGATTATGTTTATTATCACGATTCCTTTGCCAAATAACTCGATTAATATTGACCTGCCGAATGGAACACCTCCTGTAACCGATGAAAAACCACCGGAACTGGTGGAATTACGTCTCGATGCACAAGGCAAGATTTTCTGGAATGAACAGCCGGTAGCAAATACCCAAGCTCTGGAAAACTTATTCAAGACAGTAGCGCAAAAAGCGGATCAGGATCAGATTAAAATCAAGGCAGATCGTGCGACAGAATATAAACATATCGCCATGGTCATGGCGGCGGCTCAACGGCTGGAAGTCAAAAAAATTGGCATTATGAGTAACAACAACTAAGCATTTTCAACATATAAAAAAACCCAGCGTATGCTGGGTTTTTTATTCATCCGGTTTTACATCTGTGACTGAATATAATTTTGCAGACCAATCAGTTCGATTAAATGCAATTGTTTTTCTAACCAGTAAGTATGGTCTTCTTCGGTATCTGACATTTGCTGGCGTAACATATCACGGCTGATATAGTCACCTTTTTCTTCGCATAACTTGATGCCCTGCGCCAGTTTTTCCCGCACATGGTATTCAAGTTTTAGATCGGCTTTCAGGCAGCTCACTACATCATCGCCAATCTCAACGTCATCGCGCTGCATGTTTGGCGTTCCTTCAAGGAACAGAACACGACGGATAATCGCATCCGCATGCTGGGACTCTTCCTGCATTTCGTGATCGATACGTTCAAAGATTTTGGTCAATCCCCAATCTTCATACATACGAGAGTGAATCAAGTATTGGTCACGAGCAGCCAGTTCGCCACCGATCAACATATTTAAATAATCTACGACTTCTGGATTTCCGCGCATTTGAATAACTCCCTACCTGTATCTTGCTATTATGGCGAAAAGCAATTGAATTTGCAAAGCTTAACCATGGTTAAATATTTGATTTTTATATAATTAAAATGAGAAGTACTTGCATTTACACTTCGTTCTTAATGAAATCCCATTTATAAAACAACACTTTGCATTTTCATTACGCTTGGCAATAACCTAAAACCGGCAAATAAACACATACGTTAAAATTTGTAAATCTCAATTTTGACCAGAGAGATTCATTCTTTTTGTATAAACATCACTGCATTGGCGTACTTCATGCTTGAATTTCGCTTATCATTCACACAAATTTAAAACAACAACGGTTCCGATATGACACATCCACAAACAATAGCGCCTGTTCTGGTTACCGGTGCATCGGGTTATATTGCCAGCTGGGTCATCCAGAAATTACTCAAACAAGGCTATACCGTACATGCCACGGTGCGTGACCTGAATAAAAGTAAAAGCTTTGCTCATTTAGAAAAAATTGCCGACAGCACGCCGGGAACTCTCAAGTTATTTCAGGCCAATTTATTAAGCCCAGGCTCTTTTGATCAGGCGATGCAAGGTTGTGAAATTGTCTTTCATATGGCCTCACCTTTTGTCGTCACCAATTATAAAGATGCAGTCAAAGATATTATCAAACCTGCGGTGTTAGGCACTGAAAATGTATTGAATAGTGTCAATCAGGCCGAATCAGTGAAACGCGTGATCGTCACATCGAGTATCGCATCCACCTATGGCGATGCCATTGATATTCTACAAACTGAAAATAACAGTTTTGATGAATCATGCTGGAATACCACCAGTTCGGCCACGCATCAGCCTTATCCTTATTCCAAAGTCATGGCAGAGCGCAAAGCCTGGGAAATGGCTGAAGCACAAGATCGCTGGAACCTGATCTGTATCAATCCGGCACTGGTTTTTGGTCAATCCTTAACGCCAAATACCCAATCCGGCAGTGTGGAAGTCCTGCAACAGTTTGCCAATGGCATGATGCTGCTTGGCGTTCCACCGATGTGGAATGGCGTGGTCGATGTTCAGGATGTCGCTGAAGCGCATATCCGTGCTGCGTTTAATCCGCAAGCGCATGGCCGTTATATCATTTGTAGTGAAAGCTTGAGCCTGCTGGAAATGGGCCAAATTCTACGGGCACATTTCGGCAATAAGTTTCCGTTCCCACGCAATCAACTGCCCAAAGCAGCTTTCAAAATATTCGGGCCTGTAGCAGGTTTTAGCCGCAAATTTGTAGAACTGAATATGGGTTATCCAATTTTCTTTAATGCGCAGAAAAGTAAAGATGAGCTCGGTATTGAGTATCGTCCGGTGAAAGAAAGTCTGGTAGAACATTTCCAGCAGCTGCTCGATGATGGCGTCGTAAAAAAATACATTCCTTAATCGTACTAGCTCAAACCTGATCTGACAGTTACCGATTTTTTATTGTGTCTGTCAGATTAAATTTGAGCTACTACACCGACTTATGCGCCCACAAGCTCACTATTCCTGCCTAAAAACAAGCTAAGCAGAAGTCCAACGCGCATTTTTCCACGCTTGCTGTTGCTTTGCATCTAGAAAAGTCCAAGCCACAAAACGACTCTCTTTTTGCCCCTGCGTCATTTTAATGGTTTTTACCTCCACTGCACCGCACTTACGCAAGGTATTTAACAGCATAGGCAATGTGGTTTTCTTAGAAACCAGTGTACTAAACCAAAGACATTGCTCAGCAAACTGTGTGCTCTCTTGTACCATCTGACAAACAAAGCGTTCTTCTCCACCGTCACACCACAGCTCGTTCTTTTGTCCGCCAAAGTTTAACACCACTTTAGACCGATCAACCGGTTTACCAAGTTTGCGTATTTTTTGCGTTGCTGTGGCATTTGCTTCATCTTGCGAAGCATGAAATGGTGGGTTACACAGGGTCAAATCAAAACGATCTGAAGGTTTAATCACACCTTTGAAAATATTGCTCGGTGTCTTTTGCAATCGAATTTGAATCCCCTTCCTGAGATTTGGATTTGCCTCCACAATAAATTGAGCACTTTTTACCGATGCAGGATGAATGTCTGAGCCAACAAATTTCCAACCATAACTACGATGACCAATAATCGGATAAATACAGTTCGCGCCCACCCCAATATCTAATACGTGAACGGCGTGTCCTGTTGGAATCTGACCTTTATTGCTATCACTCAACAAGTCCGCTAAATAGTGAATATAGTCGGCTCTACCCGGAATAGGTGGGCAAAGATAATCTTGAGGAATATCCCAATATTGAATACCATAAAAATGCTTGAGCAATGCTTTATTGAGCATTTTCACAGCTTGAGGATCAGAAAAGTTGACTGAAAGATCGTTATATTGATTCGGGCTGACAAAAGGGGCAAGTTCCGGACAACTCTTGATTAACTGAGGAAAATCGTAACGACTACGATGCAGATTTCGTGCATGTAATTCCGATTTTTGTTGCGGAAAAGATTTCTTTGCTTGAGCCATGTGTATGCCAATCATCAACGGGAGAACAGAATCAATAAGGCAGGATCTATACCTGCAAATGAATCGATATTGTACGTGAATTCAACTCACATTGCCGAACCCGTCCTTGTATTTGTCTATCCTCCCCCTCTCATTCACCTATAGTTTTGAACTAGCAATAAAAAAGACACCTGAAGATTCATTATCCTCGGTGTCTTTTTTATTTGAGTCATTGTTTAGAACTGATTAGTCTTCGATTTCCCCATACTCTTTCATCAAAGCAATAAATTGCGCTTCATTGATCACAGGTACACCGAGTTTTTCCGCTTTATCGAGCTTAGAACCCGCTTTTTCACCCGCCACCACACATTTGGTCTTGCTAGAAACACTACCGCTAACACGTGCACCCAAGGCTTGCAGCAATTGCGTCGCTTCATCACGTCCCATGGAACTTAAAGTACCCGTCACCACCCAGCTTTCGCCATTCAGTGGTTGGCGCGTTGCTGCAATTGGCGCATCCCAGTGAATACCCGCAGCTAACAAACGATCCAGGACTTCCAGATTATGCGGTGCCTGGAAGAAATCCAGAATCCATTCTGCTGTGATATCACCAACATCTGGAGTTTTCTTTAATGCTTCCAGATCTGCCTCACGTAAGGCATCCAGCGTCTGGAAAGTATTAGCCAGCATCCGCGCCGTAGTTTCACCCACCCCACGAATACCGAGAGCATAGATAAAAGCAGCCAGTGTGGTTTTTTTGCTGTTTTCGATAGCATCTAAAAGATTTTGAACCGATTTGGCGCCCATCTTTTCAATACCGAGCAAAGTCTCACGATGTTCATGCAGATGGTAAATATCTGAGACATCTTTAAGTAGATTCAGATGCAGCAACGATTCTGCCCAACGGTCACCCAGACCTTCAATATCCATAGCCTTGCGCGAGACAAAGTGACGAATCGCCTCAATACGCTGTGCTGCACAATATAGTCCACCCGAACAACGCGCTAAGGCTTCGCCTTCTGGCATGACCACGGGTGAATCACAGACTGGACATTGTTCAGGTAAATGCACCTCGACTGCATCAACCGGACGGAATTCTGGCCAGACTTTTTCAACTTTAGGAATCACATCACCACTACGATAGACACTGACGGTATCGCCAATACGTACATCCAGACGGTGAATTTCGCCGATATTATGCAAGGTCACATTGGAAACTGTTACTCCACCGACAGCGACCGGATTTAAACGCGCGACCGGTGTCAGGGTTCCAGTACGACCGACTTGCCAGTTAATATTCTCAACTGTGGTCAGGGCTGCTACTGCAGGGAATTTATAGGCTGTGGCCCAGCGTGGTTCACGGCTCAGGAAACCTAATTTTTGTTGCTGTTTCAGATCATTGACCTTGATTACCATGCCATCGATTTCGACACTGAGGCTGGCACGCTCATCAATGATCTGTTCATAGACCTTTTGCACGTCTTGAATACTGTCACAGATAAAGTGACGCTCGCCAACCGCAAAACCGAACTGATGTAACCATTCCAGACTGGCGGACATAGTGGTTTGACCATGATGCGGCACGCACTGAGCAATCCCATAAGCATAAAAAGCCAATGGCCGCGAGGCAGCAATATTCGGGTCCAGCTGCCGCAAACTTCCTGCCGCAGCATTACGCGGATTGGCAAAGGTCTTTTCACCTTTGGCGGCATTGGCTGCATTCAATTTTTCAAAACCGGATTTTGGCATCAATACTTCGCCGCGTACTTCCAGTAAATCGGGAATGATGCCATTCACCGGAGATAAAAGTTTCGGCAGGTTACGAATGGTTCTGACATTTTGGGTGATGTCTTCACCGGTTTCCCCATCGCCGCGCGTCACCCCACGCGTCAGTACGCCATGCTCATACCAGAGTGAAATGGCCAGACCATCAAATTTCAGTTCAACATCATATTCAATTTTTTGATTTGGCAAACGTTCTTCAATACGGCGGGCAAAAGCCAGCAGCTCTTCCTGATGAAAGACATTACCCAATGACAGCATCGGCACGGCGTGTGTTACGGTCACAAATTTTGAAAGCGCCTGCCCACCCACTTTATCGGTCGGGCTATCGGACTGGATCAGGTCAGGATATTGTTGTTCTAAGGCTTTGAGCTGATGAAAGAGCTGATCATATTCACTGTCTTCAATGCTCGGTTGATCCATCACATAATAAGCATGGTTATGCTTGGCAAGCAGTTGAATCAGTTGACGCATTTGCGCAATGACAGTGGCATCTTGGGTCATAATTTCACCATAAAAAAGGGCGGAAAATCCGCCCTGTAGAATATTCAGCTTTTGGCTATTATAAAAATTGCAGTCTACAGATTCAACTTGGAGATTGAACAAAGCAGCCTTAAACTTCCGTACCTTGTCCAGCACGATAATCAATTGCTTGATGGCGCCAGAATTCACGTAATTGTGGGGTAAATTCCTGCTGGTTCTGGTCATAGACCAGACCATCCACTTCACGTGCAATCAAACGTGAAATACTGTCCATGGTATCAAACGCATTTTGTACATCGCTATGCGGTAAAGCCAGGAAGAATGCCAGACCTTTCACTTCCTGAGTCGAAAGTGTTTCCAGATCAAAGCCTTCCATACCAGTATCGGTCATTTGCAATACCGAAAACAGCAGTTTTGAACCGTCTTCACTATAACGGTGAAAACAGGCCAGTTCGCCATAACGCAGGCCATATTTCAGTAAAACTTTCAGGGTTTTATCACCTGAAAGTACACGGCCTTGCGGATAGATATGCAAAGAAATAATGGTTTCAGCATTGGACAAAGCACTTTCTTCATCCACTATTTTTTGCTCATGCAGATGTGCATCCAGAATACTGCTTTCATCATTAAATTCAGAAATTTCTGCTTTTTCGATGTTGCTGTTCAGGCTGAATTCAGGCGTTTCTTCCTTGGTTTCAGTCTGGCTATTCTCCTGCTCTGCTTTTACTTGCGGAATATCTGCTGCTGTTGCTGCCGACTTTGCCACTCCTTCAGCTTCTGTTGACGGGACAACAGCAAGAGTTTCGACCACTGTCGGCTCAACCGGAGTTGATTCAGCCTTTTGAAATACTGAAGGTTTTTCAGGAGCTGGTTCATCTATGCCTAGGCTTGGCTCGATACGATCAGATTCGACATCCTGTTGTGCCAATTGAGAACGTACATGCCTTGGAATGATCGGTGTCTGGCTATCCGGGTCGATATGCAGGTTGGCATCCAGTGAAGGTACAGCCTCTACAGGTTTTTTGAACAGCATTCTTATACCAAACAGCATAATCACAATTGCGATAACAATCCCGATAATGGTGGTGATTTCCATATTATACCTCCGCAGCTAGGCCGTATTCTTTTGCCTGTTCCAAATTAACTGTCACTAATTTTGATGTTCCCGGTTCAGGCATGGTTACACCTAAAAGATCAGTCGCCATCATCATTGCAAGTTTGTTATGGGTAATATAAATAAATTGCACGTGTTCAGAAAGCTCTTTGACTAAATTACAAAAGCGTCCCACATTGGCATCATCCAGCGGTGCATCGACTTCATCCAGTACGCAAAATGGTGCCGGGTTTAAGCGAAAAATCGCGAATACCAATGCTAATGCAGTTAAGGCCTTTTCTCCACCAGAGAGTAAGGCCAATGAGCTGTTTCGTTTACCCGGTGGTCGGGCCATGAGTTTTACACCCGACTGCCAGCCATCTTCAAGGCTTAAACTCGCCTCACCACCTTCAAACACTTTCGGGAACAGGTTTTGCAGTTCAGCATTGACCTGATCAAACGTGTGCATAAACAGTTTACGGGTTTCCTGATCAATACTCTTCATCGCAGCCTGTAGCTGTTCAACCGTATTTTCCAGATCCTGCATCTGGTGACTCAGTTCCTCATAACGTTTTGATACTTCTTCATATTCTTCAGAAGCCGCCAGATTGACTGCACCAAGTTTATCGAACTGAGCCTGAGCTTTTTCCAGTTTGGCTTGATGTGCTTTAACATCAATATCCAGCCCGGAAATTACTTCACTATTCAACTCTTTCAGTTGTTCAGAATAATGCTGCAAATCAGATTTGGCTGCCTGCCAGGCCAGACGTTTTTCTTCCAGTGTACTGCGAAGTTTTTCATCCTGCTGCTGGAAGCTGTGACGCTGTTCGGTCAGCTGCTGCTGTTTGCTCTGCACCTGATTTAATTCAACCTGCCAGTCGGCCCAGGTTTTTTGCAGCTTTTCAGTGATCTGCGCCTGTTCATTGAACTGGCTCTGTAAAGCAGGTAATTCCAACTGTGCCGGATCGACAAACTTTTTGGCTTGTTCGATTTGTGCAGTAATTTGCTGAGACTGTTCTTTTAGGAAAACCTGATCTTTTTCCAGTAATTCAATCTGCTGCTGGCTTTGCACATTTTGCCGGCGCAACACTTCCAGTTCCTGCTGCGCTTGCTGATTGAGCTGCTGTGAGTCATCCAGCTGAGCACTCAATTCTTCTAGCTGGAATTGCAGGGTTTTATAATTTGGTAGCGCCTGTTCCAGTTTGATATTCAAGGCATGCAGATCAATTTCCAGATCATCTTTCTGCATGGCATCTTCTTCAAGCTGCTCATCCAGTTGTTGTAACTGATGGTGTAATTGCTGCTTTTGCAATGCGAAAGCCTGAGCACTACTTTGTACTTTGGCAATATTGACATCGAGTTGCTGCAGCTGCTTTTGGGTATGCTTGTGCTGCTCACTGATGCTTTGAATCCGGCTTTGCAAAGCTTTAACCTGATCGGTGAGTTCAGGTAACTGCTGCTCCAACTGCATAAACTTAGGTTCAAGTTCTGCAAGTTGCTGCTCGATTTCATCCAGACGGATTCGATGACTCAATGCACCTTGTCCGGCCTGACTAGCTTCATCATAGTCCAGTGCAATCATCCAATCCGCACCAACATGGTAGCCATCTAAACTCAGTAATGTCTGGCCTTGTAATAACTCAGTTTGAAGAGGCAATGCTTGCGCTAATGTATCTACGACCGCGACTTGTTGCCACAGTGAATAATGTGGAGATTCAATCCAATCGGCCAGACACATCGTATTGGCAATCTGAATTTTATTCTGAACAGCCTGTTGCTTTAACTGACGCGCACAATCTTCAAGGAAGTGCTCGCCCTCTGTCAAAATCTGGGCAGACAGCCACTTAGCCAAAAACTTTTCGATCAGGCTGGCATGTCCTTTGCCTGCATCATTGAGCTTAAGTACATGCATCAGCTGGACCGCATCGTTTTTAGCATTTGGATTGGCTTTGGTCAGTAATTGGCTCAGGTTTTTCTTTTCTGAATGAAGCACCTGAATTTCAGATTTGAGCTGCATCAAGCGCTGCTGATGGGCCGCCTGCTCTGCCTGAAACTGCTCGAATTGAGTTCTTAAATCTGTTAATTGAATTTCATAGCCAGCGATTTGCTGTTCAGCTTGGGCTTTGTCTGCCTGATACTGCTCCAGCTCATCTTGCTGCGCCTGTTGCTGAATCTGTGCACTTTGCTGTTGGAGCGTCTGTTTCTGCTGTTCAATCCGCTCAATATTCTTTGCTAGTTGCTCGCTTTGAGCCAACATCTGTAATTTACGCTGTTGCTGCTGTTCGACCTGGGTTTTGATCTGGGTAAATTGCGCTGCCACAGTGCTATGTTGAGCTTTGAGCTCAGTCAAGTTTTGGCTTTGCGCCTGACTCTGGCCATCTTGCTGCTGCAACTGCGCCTGCTGATCTTCAAATTGCTGCTGTAAAGTATCGAGTTGCAGTTCAATCAACTGCAAACGCTCTTTGGTTTGGGCTTTTTGTTGTTCCAGTTTGACCAGACTTGTAGAATTTTGCTCTAACAAAGACTGCTTTTGTTGCAGGGTCATTTCCAGTTCAGCCAGTTTTTTCTCGGCCTGTTGCCATTCGCTTTGCAAAGGGGTGGATTGCTGAATCAGACGCTGGAACAACTCACTGGTGCTACCCAAATCATGTTCAACAGTGGTCAGTTCGGAACGTACCAGCTTAAAGTTTTCCCCGAGCGTATTCATCTCAAGGGTATATTCCTGCTGTAAGCGCTGGCTCTGCTCACATTGAAAAGACAGAATTTCGATCTTGATCGTTCGGATCTGTCCTTCCAGTTCTTTATATTGAATCGCACTTTCCGACTGCCGTTTCAAGGTTTTTAACTGGGATTTCAGTTCGGAGGCGATATCTCCCAGACGCGACAGGTTTTGTGTGGTGTGATCCAGATGCAGCATCGTTTCACGGCGACGCGCCTGATAGCGTGATACACCCGCGGCTTCTTCAATATAAACCCGCATTTCATCTGGCTTGGCATCGACCAGACGGTTGATCATGCCCTGCTCGATAATCGCATAAGAACGTGGCCCAAGACCGGTACCAAGGAAAATATCGGTAATATCACGACGACGGCATTTGCTGCCATTCAGGAAATATTCGGACTTGCCATCGCGGTTGACCTGACGGCGTACTGCCAGTTCATTATAGGCATTATAAGCACCGCCCAGCTTGCCATAGGTATTGTCAAAGCGCAGTTCTACACTGGCCATGCCCACCGGTTTACGTTTCGCAGTTCCGGTAAAGATGACGTCCTGCATGCTGCCACCACGCAGCTGGCGCGCACTGGACTCGCCCATGACCCAGCGTATGGCATCAATGACGTTAGATTTACCACAACCATTCGGTCCCACGACCGCAGTACGATTATCTTTAAAATGCAAAGTGGTACTGTCGGCAAAAGATTTAAAGCCTGAAAGTTTTAAACTGCTTAAACGCATAATGTCCTGATTTAACGTCGTGAGCGTCTGGCCCACGCGAGTTCAATTTGTTTCATCCGTGTCAGAGATTCCAACACAAGGTTGCGCAAGTGTCGACAAAAATCTTCCATAAATAAAGTGGCCTGATGGCTTTTTCGTATCAAAATTGCTTCAGTGACCAGTTTAAATAAGTCAAAAGATTCCTGTAACTCGCGTCTGGAAATATTCAGGGTCAAAAAATAGCTCCGACGTAAAGAAGGCAGCAGTTCCTGATAGTAGCGCATCAGATAAGGATTCCCGACCATCTCATGTTGCTGGGCCATGCCCTGAAAGATCAGATCATAAAACTTTTCAGTGTGTCCTTGGCGGGTTTCTGCTTCCAATTGCTCTAATAATAGCTGAATACGCTCAGCTTCATGCACCCGCCAGGTTTCCGCCATGCGATGCACCATCTGCCCGAGCAATAACGAGGTCATATCAAATAAGGCACGCACCTGCAAGGCCGACATTTCCGAGACAATCGCCCCACGGCGCGGAAAGATTTCAATCAGCTGGGTGCGTTCCAGCAACAGCAGGGCTTCACGAACCGAACCCCGACTGACATCGAGCTCCGAGGCAATCCTGAGCTCCTGTATACGTTCGCCTTCGACCAGTTCACCGCGAATAATCTGTTCGCTAATGTGCTTGGCAATCTGCTCAGACAAACTGTGCGCTTGTTCTAATGGCATACCGTTCCTGTCTTTATTTTTATGGATACTGGTTTAGCCCTTTATTTGGACTATGTTGCTATTAAACGGGTTTTTATCCATAAATACTTTGACATTGTCAGACAATCTTATGTCTATATAGCCAACTTAGGCCCATAAAAAAGGAGAATAATGAGCTATTCTCCTAATACGGTACATCAGTCCAACCTAAAAAATTTAAATCAGGCCATAAAACCTTGATAAATAAAATACAGGCCGACGGTGGTCAGTAGAGCAGCAAAACATTTTTTTAATACGGCCGGTGAAAGCAGATGTGCCACTTTTGCCCCCAGCTTGGCCGTGAAAAAACTCATCATGCTGATACCGATAAAGGCATAAATATGAATATAGCCAATAGTATTTGGCACGGTGACCTGCGCCTGTTTACCAAACCAGATAAACCCCAGCGCACCTGCAACTGCAATCGGCAACCCACAAGCCGCAGAGGTCGCCACTGCTTTTTGCATCACGATTCCGCAGCGATTCAGAAATGGAACGGTCAGACTCCCCCCACCAATCCCAAAGATCGCCGATGCCACACCGATTCCACCACCTGCAGCAATTTGTACCGGGGTTGAAGGCAATTTTTGATTCGGATCGATCTGAATATGCGCTCCTCTAAACATTCTAAAAGCCACCCAGACTGCAAAGAACCCGATTAACAATTGCAAACCCTGACCAGATAAATAATCGGCAATCCCCGCACCCAAGAAAGAGCCAATGATCAGACCTGGCGCCAGATTACGAAATACAGGCCATAGCACTGCCCCTCGTTGATGATGCGCCATAACCGAGCTGATAGAAGTCACAATAATTGTTGCCAAGGAAGTGCCCACCGCCATATGCATAATCACGCTGGGATCGTACTGGAGCTGGGTAAAAACAATGTACAGGATCGGCACAATAATCAAACCACCACCGACCCCAAACAGGCCTGCGGTGAATCCGGCAATTGCACCAATCAATAAATATATGATTAACTCCATAACGATATTTACCACGTTTAGATTCAAATGGATGTAGAAACTCGTGAACTGCAACAACGATTAAGCGATGCAGGCCAACTCCCGGAAGTATTACTCATCAAACCGATTACTACATCGACCAATGATGATGTGCGCGAATTGGCAACGAAGGGGGTACAGCAGGTTCTGGTGTGCAGTCATGTGCAGACCCAAGGCCGTGGACAGCGTCAACGTCAGTGGATATCACCTGAAGGGAACATCTATTTAAGCACATTGCTGCATACACAAAAACCCATCGATGGTCGTCTGGCGCTGGAAATTGCGTTAAATATCCTGCAAATGCCCAGTCTGCAAGGGCTAAAATTACAAGTAAAATGGCCGAATGACCTGTATAGCCTGCATGGAAAATGGGGTGGTATTCTGGTCGAGCCGATTTCATCCACACAGGTGGTGGTCGGTGTCGGTTTAAATATCGATCCTCTGCCCACTGAACTTCCAGATCAGCAGGTTAGCTCCTTGAACGAGTTGGGATTATCGCATACCTCAAGAGTCGAACTGATTGCCCAGTTATATCTGGCGATTCAGCAAGCCGGGCAATGGTTTAATTATGGCAGTCAGAATCTGGCGGCGCGTTTTAATCGATCGGCTGCATTTATGCAACAAACGGTTGAATTTACCGATGTGCAAGGGCAATATTCCGGTACTTTTCTCGGGATTCAGGACGATGGTGCGGTCAAGATTTTGACCGATCAGGGAATCCAGACCTTTTATCAGGGACAGCTCCGCCTTAAAAATGGTAGATGAACAGGCATACAGCAATGAAAAAATTATGGTTGGATATCGGCAATACCCGGCTTAAATACTGGATTACCGAGCATGATCAGATTATTGAACAGGCAGCAGAATTACATTTACAGTCTCCTGCCGATTTGTTATTGGGCCTGATCCAGCATTTCAAAGCGCTGGGCTTGCATCAGGTAGGTCTATCCTCGGTTCAGGATAAAATCAATAATGAGCGTATTCTCGGCATTTTAGAAAGTCTGCATATTCCAGTGATTTTTGCTCAGGTACAAGCAGAATATGCCGGTCTGATCTGTGGCTATGATGAACCTTCGCAACTGGGGATTGACCGCTGGTTACAGGTACTTGCAGTGGCGACGCAAGCGCATGAAAATTATTGTGTGATTAGTTGCGGTACGGCGCTGACCATTGATCTGGCGCAAGGACAACAACATTTGGGTGGTTTTATTCTGCCAAATCTGTACTTGCAACGTGATTCACTGATTCAGAATACCAAAGGCATTAAAATCCCGGATACCGCTTTTTCTGAACTCAATCCTGGACGCAACACCATCGATGCTGTTCATCATGGCATCCTACTGGGTCTGCTCAGCACGATTGAGAAAGTACTACATGATTTTCCAGCACAGTTGGTGTTAACCGGCGGAGATGCTCCACTTTTCGCGCAGCATCTCTCTCAGTATCAACCCCGGATTGAACCTGATCTTTTGCTTAAAGGCCTGCAGCATTTTGCAGCTCATTTGCCAGACACTGTTTGATAATATCCAGCAACTGAGGGAATTCGGCAAACCCATCAGATTTATTAAAATGCCCGGCTTTTTTGATCTCAAAAATTTGTGCATTCAAGCTATGTGCTAAACGCAAGGAAATCGGTGCAGGCACATAGGGATCATTACTGGAGATCAGCATCACCGCACGTTTACAGCTATACGGCAAGTTTTTCAGATCGAGTCGCACAGCCTGCAGTATTTTATTCAGTTCTGACCAGGCCACCAGCGGTGTATCAAAGGCCGAGACCAGAATGATGCCGCCGATCTTGTGTTGCTGCTGGAGATAATGTTGCTGTAAAAAACTTAAAACACTGACGCAACTCAGGCCATGTGCAACTAAAAAGGTATGTTCATCCATGTGCGGAATGTGCAATTTCAGGTTCTGCTGCCATTCTTCTAAATTGGGCTGAAAGGGGTTGGCCAGCATAATCCGTTTAGACTCAAAACCGGCATTTTTAAGCTGGCGACTCAGCCACGGGTACCAGTGATCATTGGAGGTCGCCTGATAATCCGGCACGATATAGACTTTCTTTATTATATTTTTCATAGTGATTTACTTATTATCATTGAACGCAAATTGCGTCGACAAAAAATAAGTTTTAACCATTCTGGAGATGGAATTCAAGTGCCTTTTTGAACACCATCTCATGTTAAATTTTAAAACTTAGCGAATACAATAACATGCCTAAATTTAAGATTTAATCAGATAAGGTTCGATTACTTTCCAGAGTTCTGGCAAATCAGTACAGCCTTGAGAATCAATAAAATGTCCGTGATGCTTGGCATTCACCACAATGGCATCCAGACTGTCCGCCTGTTCCAGACTAAATTCTGGTGCAACCCGGTCATCGCCTTCAGAATAGATCACTACACGTTCTGCAATCTGCTGTTTGAGTAAATCAAAATCGATATCAGCGGCATCAATAAAAGGGTTTACTTCATCCAGACGACCTAACCGGCCATTAAATCCCGCGATCAATACCAGTTGCTGAATTTTCTGCTGTTTTAATTCTCTGGATAAGTAATGCAATGCGGCCACAGTTCCCAAGCTATGTGCAATAAAGATACTGTCCTCGTCAATTGCATCAATCTGTTCACGCATTTGCTGATCCCAGGTGTCCAGTGTCGGTGTGGTCGATGGATCGAGCCGAAGTACTTTTAAACTGACGTTTTCCTGTTGGGCTTTTTCCTGAATCCACGGATACCAATTTTCTTCCGGGCTTGCAGTATAACCATGTACGACAATCACTTGGGTCATTTGAAATTTCTCTTTATTTTGTGCTCATGCTCCTGAGTCTGCCTGATCGGATTTTTATTTTGGGTAAGTAAATGTTGTTTTGTTTAAACCAGTTTGACCATTTATTCGCAATAAAAAAAGGCGCATATTGCGCCTTTTTTTTAAACACAACTTATTTCTTGTCGTTGCCGCCGAACAATGGACCCATACCACCGCCGCCGCCAAACTGTTTCTGCAAGCCGCCGAGTGACTTCATCATTTTTGCCATACCGGATGGATTGGCAAATTTTTTCATCATCTTGGCCATTTGGGCATGTTGCTTGATCAGCTTGTTGACTTCTGCCACTTCCATACCACAACCTGCTGCGATACGTTTTTTACGGCTTGGGTTCATCAAGTCCGGGTTACGGCGCTCTTTGATGGTCATCGACTGGATAATCGCTTCCATTTTCTTGACCTGCTTTTCAGGATTGGCTTGCGCCAACGCATCTTGCAGACCGGCATTGCTCATGCCAGGAAGTTTGTCCAGGAAGCCCATCATGCCGCCCATCTTGTTCATCTGCTCAAACTGCATCAGCATGTCTTCAAAGTTGAAGCTGCCGCCTTTTTGCAGTTTTTTCGCCATTTTTTCGGCTTTTTCTTTGTCGACCTTGCGTTCAAGTTCTTCGACCAAAGAAAGTACATCCCCCATACCGAGAATACGCTGTGCAACACGCTCAGGATGGAATGGCTCCAAGGCATCGAGTTTCTCACCCATACCCAAGAATTTGATTGGCTTGCCGGTAATCGCGCGTACTGAAAGCGCTGCACCACCGCGCGCATCACCATCAGTTTTGGTCAGGATCACACCAGTTAAAGGCAAGGCATCGTTGAATGCTTTGGCGGTGTTTGCCGCATCCTGACCGGTCATGGCATCGACCACGAACAGGGTTTCAGTCGGGTTAATCGCTGCATGCAGCTCTTTGATTTCACCCATCATGTCATCATCGATATGCAAACGGCCTGCCGTATCGACAATGAGTACATCGGCAAACTGGATTTTTGCCTGTTCAATCGCGCGATTCACAATCGTAATCGGTTTTTCGTCTGCGCTGGATTCTAGGAAAATCGCACCGACTTCACCTGCGACAGTCTGTAGCTGTTTGATCGCAGCCGGACGATACACATCGGCAGAGACCATCGCGACTTTTTTCTTTTGACGTTCTTGTAAGAAGCGTGCAAGTTTCGCTGCAGTTGTTGTTTTACCTGCACCCTGCAAGCCTGCCAGCAGGACAACCACAGGTGGTTTTGCAGCGAGGTCGAGGCTTTCATTGGCCTCGCCCATCATTTTGGTCAATTCGTCATGAACGATTTTGACAAAAGCCTGCCCAGGAGATAACTGAGTCATCACTTCCTGGCCCAATGCTTCTTCCTTAACTTTCGCGATGAATTCACGAGTTACAGGTAACGCAACATCGGCCTCAAGAAGCGCCATACGCACTTCACGTAACGTATCTTTAATATTGTCTTCGGTTAGCTGCCCTGAGCCAGTAACATTTCTTAAACTCTGCGTGAGTCGTTCTGTTAAGGTATCAAACATTGCAAAATCCGCTTAAAATAGCCATGAGCAAAAAATTGTTTCTTAAAATAGAAAATTTATGCATAGAATGCTATAGGATACTGTAGTTCGCAGCGAATTTATATAAATGAATATTCATCACCCTTAAAAAGGTTTGACATGGTTAGCCTCCCCTTGGTTTATACGATCTTAGCATTAGTCGCTTATACCGCTTCCTTCTGGTATCTGTTCATTCATTTAATGTCTAAACGTGCTCCTAATCAATGGTTTGTCTCGCTAACCGCACTGCTTGGACTGGGCTTGCATGCGCTGGTTTTATATGGCGATATGCATACCCCGCTGGGCATCAATTATGATGTCTTTGCCCTGTTTTCCTTTACCTCTGGTCTGATGCTGTTACTCAGCATTATTTACAGCACTTATCGTCCGATTATTGCCCTGAACCTGATCGGGATTCCGGTGGCTGCGACCGGATTAATTCTTGGCTTTGCGTTTACTCAGCCTGCAAAAATCATCACACAAAACTCTTTGGGTCTGGATATTCATATTATCCTGTCTTTGTCTGCTTATGCGGTATTGCTCATGGCGACCATTCAGGCCGTAATTTTACGCTTTCAGGATCGTGAGCTGAAAAAGAAGCAAAAACGCCGCGTTTGGGTCAGTTTGCTACCCTCTTATCAAGACATGGAATCATTGCTGTTTGATATGCTGATGACCGGTTTTGTTTTACTTACCCTCGCTTTGGGCTTTGGCTTTTTTACCATCGACAATTTCTTTGCTCAACATCTGGCACATAAAACTGCGTTCAGTATTATTTCCTGGCTGGTTTACGGTTCACTATTAATCGGACACTGGAAGTTTGGCTGGCGTGGCCAGAAAGCCGTGCGCTTTACTCTGCTCGGTTTTGGCTTGCTGGCACTGGGTTTTATTGGGTCTAAATTTGTGCTGGAAATGATTCTAGGGCGATAATTCTGAGCCTTGAAATATTCAATCCATTGTCCAATAAACAGGCTTTAGCTTGAATATTCTTTAAACGGTTATACGCCCCGCACGCACTGATAATGGCCAGCGAATGACTCTAGGCAATTCTGGACCTTCCCATTGTGGCAATAAGGCATCTGCCAGTACATTCAGTGGATTATGTCCAAGTGCTTTAGTGGCAGCTTTCACGGCCGACAAAGTACTCATATAACCAATTAACTGATAAAAGTTCCATTCAACCTCTAATACAGGTGGTTGAATCACAATTTCCTGAAATGGAAATGGTAGATTTTTATATCCTTCATCTACATGGCGACGTTCAGGCGGCCAGTACGGTGCAAGCGTCACCTCATAAAAATGCTTAAAGTAATGATTCAGATGTGGCTCATCCACACTGAACACGCCATAGCTAATTAAAGCCAGAATGGCATTGGGCCGGGCAATACGGCGAACTTCTGCATAAAACTTTTCCAGATCGAGCCAATGCGCTGCTTGAGCCACCGCAATCAGATCAATACTCTGGTCAACACACGGGATCTCTTCAGCGAATGCCTGACCATACTGAATTTTTGGATGCGGTTTGGCCTGGGCAAGCTGTTCACTACTTGCATCAATTGCCATCACCTGATCGAAGTAATTCGCCAAAACCTCTGAAAGCTGTCCAGAACCACAGCCGACATCTACAGCCAATTTAGTACCTGGTGACAGCTCTGCCAATAGCTTTCCCAATGCATCCGGATAATGCGGACGAAACAAGGCATAGTCCTGTGACTGCTGGGAGAAATGATCTTTAAATTCCCTATTTTCCATATATGCTTTCCAGACCAGTTTTATTTCAGTCTAAATAGCCGGTCAGGGAATGCAGTTGGAATTTGGTTTCATTCACTTCCTGTTTTTAAAATGCAGAATTCATTCAATGAATAGAATCATGTTCTTGACTTAGTCATTCAAGCTATTCTGCTTGATCTGATACTCTGCCTTGAAGGCTTTATAGCTCAGCCGGTCTGCGGAGACTTCTGTTAACGGACTGACCTCCTGCATTGAGGACAAGCAGCGCTCGGTCAGCTGAATATATTCTTGCGTCCCTTTGCTTTTCCAGGCGATTTCTTTGGCTTCCAGGGGACGGATGACCCGCGCCGGACTACCGAGTACCAATGAATTTTCCGGAATTTGAGCTTTAGCTTTAACCGTGCTATTGGCACCGATAATGGTATTTTCACCAATTTCGGCTTCATCCAGAATTACGCTGTTCATGCCCACCAGTACATTTTTGCGAATGATACAGCCATGTAAAATCGCGCCATGTCCGATATGACCATATTCTTCGACCAGCGTGACGCTACCGGGAAAGCCATGAATGGTACAGGAATCCTGAACATTGGCATTTTTCTGGATATGAATCCCACCAAAGTCGGCTCTTAAAGTAGCAAAAGGCCCGATATATACGCCCTCTTCAATCACCACATCCCCAATCAGAACGGCTTGCGGATGTACATAAGCGCGAGCGCTGACCACAGGAATCACCCCATCAATGGCATAACACGGCATTATTTTATTCCTTTAAAAATGCAGAATTAGATTAGCTGACGGCTTCCAGTCGCAAACCGCCAAAACGTTTATAAAATTGTGGATGTACTGGTGGCATCGAACCTTCCGAAGTTCGTGCGATCTCCATAAAGAATTCATCCCCTGCCGCAACCACGGTTTGATATAAATTACTGCTTAAATTACGGGCATTCAGGGAAAGCCAGTTAGACGGCAATAATTCAAAAGGCAGATTCGGATCTTTTAATAAAATCCGGCGGAATTGATGAATCAGCAAAATTCGTAACTGAAAAGCCTGAACCGGATCCAGTTCATCTTCCTGTTCCACCAGATGAAAGAATTCCCGGAAATCCGCAATGAATTTTTCATAACGCTGATGCAGTTCCTGCACCGGCCAATTGGTGGCCACCATGCGTTTCACAGTTGGATAGGATTCCTGCCAAAGTTGCAAGGTTTCAGCTTTGAACACCACCACCTGATCGGTCATTTTCAGATTCAGCAGCAGGTTTTGCAGTTTCTGATGATCACAACCCGGATAGGCCATGACATTGGTGGCGATATTGGCAAAGCCCAGCCATTCCAGTTCTTTTTTCAGAACCAGTTTATTTTCCAGTTCCACTGAACTGAGTAGCACCAGATCCCATTTCTGATCCCATTCAGTGTGCTGAAAACTATAAATTTTTTGATCCGCCATAATGAAGCGCTGGCGGCTACTTTCGGTCACGCGATAATAACTGGTGCGACCAATTTTTTCAGACATCAGCCAGCCATTTTGGACCAGACGGAATACGGCAGTCCGTACCGATCGTTCATTAAATCCGAAGACATCCATAAGCTGAATCAGACTGGCCAGACTGATAATGCCACCCCGGTGAAAAATACAGTCACCGAAGATGGTCATGATTAATGAGGTTCCGCTGAGTGCTTCAGTTTGAATAAAGTCATCAATTATTTGTTTTAATTTCGGATTCATTGCGTTTAACTTTACCTTATAGAAACTGAATGATAGACCATTTGGCTATCATCCAATAGTACTTCATGCAGACTTGCGGATATCAAAAACGCGCTGTGCCTTACCTTCAGAGCGTGGCAGACTCCCTTCAGGCAACACTTCGACACTTACCGTGATTCCGACCATGGTTTTAATCTGGCCCTTAAGCTGAGTTGCCAGCTGGTGCGCCATAATGTCACTGCTATCTTTACGCATTTCGGTACGGATATGCAATGTATCCAAATGTCCCTGTTTGCAAATCTGGATTTGGTAGTTCGGAATCAGTTGCTGGATCTGTAAAATCTGCTCTTCAATCTGCGACGGGAACACATTGACTCCACGAATAATCATCATGTCATCACTACGGCCGACAATCTTGTCCATACGGCGCATGGTGCGTGCCGTGCCTGGCAATAAACGGGTCAGGTCACGGGTACGGTAACGGATCACCGGCATGCCTTCTTTGGTAATAGTGGTAAATACCAGTTCACCTAGCTCACCGTCTGCCAGCACTTCGCCAGTTTCAGGATGAATGATTTCAGGATAAAAATGATCTTCCCAAATGGTTGGGCCATCTTTGGATTCCAGACATTCCATGGCGACGCCCGGCCCCATCACTTCTGACAGACCATAAATATCCAGCGCATCAATGCCTAGACGCTCTTCAATTTCCTTACGCATTTCATTGGTCCATGGCTCTGCACCAAAGACGCCGGTTTTAATCGAACAGTTTTTGGCTGTACCAAATTTCTTCTCAAGCGCTTCAATAATATTCAGGCAGTAAGATGGCGTGACCATCAGTGCTGTCGGTTTAAAGTCATGAATCAGTTGCGCCTGTTTATCGGTTTGTCCGCCAGACATTGGGATCACCGTTGCACCCAAACGCTCAACGCCATAATGCGCACCTAGACCGCCAGTAAACAGACCATAACCATAAGACACCTGAATAATATCTTTGCTGGTCAAACCGGCTGCTCGAAGAGAACGCGCCACCACGTCAGACCAGACATTAATATCATTCTGGGTATAACCAACCACGGTCGGCTGACCGGTGGTGCCAGAAGATGCGTGCACACGTACAATCTGTTCCTGCGGCACAGCGAACATGCCAAACGGATAGTTATCGCGTAAATCCTGTTTGGTGGTAAACGGGAATTTCGCCAGGTCTTCCAGTGATTTGAAATCATCCGGATGCACACCAGCATCATCGAATTTCTTTTTATAAACCGGGCTATTCTGATAAGCATGTTGCAACGTCTTTTTCATACGCTGTAGCTGAACACTGCGTAACTCATCAACCGATACTTTTTCAATTTTTTCCATTGCATTGTTATTCATATTCTTACTCCTGACGCAGTCTTCCTGACCACGGTTTAATTCATTGATTGAATGATGTGTTTAATCCATATTTTCTAAAACCAGTGCAACACCTTGACCAACACCCACACACATGGTGCAGAGTGCATATTTGCCATTACGACGTTTTAATTCTTTCATGGCGGTAATCACCAAACGGGTGCCACTCATACCCAGCGGATGACCCAAAGCGATGGCACCACCATTCGGGTTAATTCTGGAATCATCGTCTTGCAAACCGAGTTCACGGATCACAGCCAGCGATTGTGCTGCGAATGCTTCATTCAGCTCAATCACATCCATCTGTTCCAGACTCAGGCCAGTCTGTTTCAGCACTTTCTGTACCGCTGGAACCGGCCCAATACCCATATATTTAGCTTCGACACCGGCGCTGGCCATCCCGATCACTTTGGCTTGAGGAGTTAAACCATGCTGATCGGCAAACTGCTGATTGCCGAGCAATACGCAAGCCGCACCATCATTGACACCCGAAGCATTGCCGGCGGTGACCGAACCGCCTTCTTTACGAAATGGGGTTTTTAAGGCGGCCAGATTGTCCAGTGTCGTCTCTGCGCGCGGGTGCTCGTCCTGGGAAATGGTCAGGATGGTTTTCTTTGGCCCTTTAACCTCTACTGGCAGAATTTCTTCGGCAAAAATACCTTCTTGCTGTGCTACTGCGGTTTTCTGTTGGCTGTGATACGCAAACAGGTCCTGGTCTGCACGGCTAATCTGATACTTTTCAGCGACGTTTTCGGCCGTTTCCGGCATGCTGTCAACGCCAAACTGGGCTTTAAATTTTGGGTTGATAAAACGCCAGCCAATGGTGGTGTCATAAATTTCTGGAGTACGGCTAAACGCTGAGGTCGGTTTAGACTGCACAAAAGGCGCACGGCTCATGGATTCTACCCCACCGGCCAAAATAAACTGTGCTTCACCCGATTTGATGGCACGTGCTGCAAGTCCAATGGCATCCAGACCTGAGGCGCATAAACGGTTCACGGTAAGTGCGGGAACAGATTCAGGCAGTCCTGCAAGTAAAGCCGCCATACGCGCAATGTTACGGTTATCTTCACCGGCCTGATTGGCACAGCCCAAGATCACTTCATCCAGTTTTGCCCATGGCAATGCCGGATGCTGCTCTTTCAGATACTGAATCGGGAGTGCTGCCAGATCATCAGCACGAATGCTGCTCAGCCCACCGGCATAGCGTCCGATCGGGGTACGAACTCCATCAAAAATATAAACCTGTTCCATGATTATTCCTTTTAGCCAGCCACGCGTAATGGGTGCTGCTGAGTTTGCTGTGCCTGTCCCTGCACCGCTTTCTTTGCTAAATATATACTAGTTCTATAGCGATCTTCACAATAAATACGATACATATTTTCTAAAATTTGTAAAATTGTGTAATACCCAATTTTATCTGCCCATTCGAATGGACCACAAGGATAATTCACTCCATATTTCATAGCAGAATCAATATCTTGCTCTGATGCAATATCATTAAATACCGCTTCACAGGCTTCATTCACCAACATGGCGATACTACGTATAACATAAAGACCCGGATGATCCTTAGACCAAATAGGTATCATATCCATACCTATGAAGAATAGCTCCACTGCCTGGCGCTGTTCAGTACTACACGCCGGTGATGCAACGACTGGAATTGCCTCGGCATTTGTCCAATCTGCATGCCAGTCCATCAACACTACAGGCTCATGCGGATAAGCCAGTTCAACCGACTCACCGAGCGACATTCGCAGAGAAAGATCACCAATCAGGATTTCATTCTGTTCTGCTGCCTGAAAACTCAGTTCCACATGGGCTGCCTGTTTTAAGCGTGCAATCAATGCTGAGGAATGCAGCCATTCACCTTTTACCGTGACTTTGAGCTTATTCAGCGACTTGGCATAACATACTGGCAATTCATACACTGGTGCAGGCTTGGCCTGCATATAATCATAAAAACCCTGACCGGACTTTCGGCCATAACAGCCAGCATCGACCAGCTCTTTTTGAATCAAGGACGGGCGGTAGCGTGGTTCATAGAAAAACTCCTGGTAGACACTTTGTGTCACCGAGAAATTCACATCCTGACCAATCAGGTCCGTGAGTTCACACGGTCCCATGGCAAAACGGCCACATTCGCGCATGATGTAATCGAGCTGTTCCGGAGTGGTGGCATTTTCCTGCAAGGCACGAAAGGCTTCGGCATAATAAGGCCGCGCGACACGATTGACGATAAAGCCGGGGGTCGATTTGGCCCGTACCGGGACTTTGTTCCAATCCTTCATCAGCTCAAATACTGCATCGGCAAGGACTGCTGAGGTTTTCAGTCCGTGGATAATCTCGACCAGCTTCATTACCGGTGCCGGATTAAAGAAATGCAGTCCAATCACCCGCTCCGGATGTGGAATCGCCGAGGCAATGGCGGTAATGGAAATCGATGAGGTATTGGACGCAAAAATCGTCTGTTCCGGGCAAATGGTATCCAGCTGTTGAAACAGGTTTTGTTTGACTTCTTTCTTCTCTACAATGGCTTCAATAATTAAGCCCGCATCGGCCAGCTGCTGAATGTCCTCTGCCACAATCAGATTGGCAAAGGTACTTTCCAGCAATTGCTGGGTCATTTTGCCATTTTGTACGCGCTTGCTAAGCTGCGCCTCTAAAGCAGTTAAGGCACTCTGAACTTTGCTGCGATCGAGATCAAACACATAGGTCGGATGCCCGTGCATGGCTGCCAGTTGTGCAATACCAATCCCCATGGTTCCAGCACCGACCACAGCAACTTTGACTTGTTCCAAATTGATCTGTTGCATGATTTAGCATCCTTTATATTCAGGGGTACGCTTCTGCATAAAGGCTTGTACACCTTCTTTATAGTCGCTTGAACGTCCAGCCAGACGTTGCAGGTCACGTTCCAGAATGAGCTGCTCATCCAGATTATTGTCGGCTGCGGCATGGATGGCTTTTTTGATCAGGGACAGACCATAGGTCGGTTGCTGTGCCAGATGCTCTGCCAGTTTTTTCGCTTCTGCTTGCAGTTGTTCATCTTCAACCACTTGCCAGATCATGCCCAGTTGTACTGCGCGCTCAGCCGGAATTTTATCGCCGAGCATGGCAAGGCCCATCGCCTGAGCACGCCCGACCAGACGCGGCAGGAACCAGGTACCGCCTGAATCTGGCACCAAGCCAAGACGGCAGAAGGCCTGAATAAAGGAAGCCGATTTTGCTGCCACCACAATGTCACAGGCCAGGGCAATATTGGCGCCTGCCCCTGCTGCCACACCATTCACCGCACAAATCACCGGTTTAGGCATTTCAGTAATCAGCTTAATCAGAGGGTTGTAATATTTTTCAATCGACAGACCTAAGTCCGGTGCATCGGCATTCGGATCGACCACACGGTCATTCAGATCCTGACCGGCACAGAAACCGCGGCCTTCGGCTGAGATCACTACGGCACGAATCTGGCTGTCTTTGGCCCAGGCCTTGATGACCTTGGAGACTTCCTGATGCATGGTTTCATTAAAGCTGTTGAGCTGTTTTGGACGGTTAAAGGTCAGGTAGCCCACTGCATTTTTTTCTTCGACAATAATTGTTTGATAATCCATTACACACCTCTAAATTCTGGTTTTCTTTTTTCTAAAAATGCATTGATGCCTTCCTGGCGATCTTGGGTCGCCGCCAGCCAGACAAAATGTTGACGTTCAAGTTTCAGTCCCTGACTTAAAGTCACTTCATGAATCGACTTTAAAGATTGCTTGATGGCACGAATAGCCAGCGGTGCCTGCTTGGCAATTTTTTCTGCCAGCTCCAGTGCGTATTGCACGGTCAGTTCTGCCGGACAAACCTGGCTGCTAATGCCATGTTGCAATGCGGTCTGTGCCGAAATCATTTCACCGGTCATGGCCCAGCGCATCGTCAATTGCTGACCGACCAGACGGGCCAGACGCTGGGTTCCACCGGCACCCGGCAACATGCCTAAGCCAATTTCAGGCAAGGCAAACTGGGCATTTTCTCCGGTCAGCACCATGTCACCATGCAAAGCCAATTCGAAACCTGCACCAAAAGCATAGCCATTTACGGCCATGATTAAAGGCTTGGAAAATTCATCAATTTTTTTCCACAGCAGTGGCCGCTGATCCTGCTGGATGCTAACCACATCTAACTGCGCCAGCTCATTTAAATCGGCACCAGCAGCAAAGCATTGTGTATTTCCGGTGATGACCACGGCTTTCACAGCAGCATCTGTTTCCAAGTCTTGTAAACAGGCTGCAATGTCTTGCAAGGTGGCATTGTTTAAGGCATTACGCTTTTCCGGGCGATTCAGCTCAATCAGTACCACACCTGGCTTGGGTGAGCTGGTTTTAATGTAAGTCATCCTTGAACTCCTGCTATGCTCAGCAATTGATTCCGTACTTATTCATCAAAACTCAGACGTACATTGGCTGTGGTCGGACGTGCCTGACAGCTCAGCACATAACCTTTCTGGATTTCGTCTTCTTCCAGACTGTAATTCACCGCCATTTCAACCTGACCTTCCAGCACCTTACATTTACAGGTGGCACAAACGCCGCCCTTACAGGCATATGGCAGGTCGGCTCCGGCACGTAGCGCAGCATCTAAAATACTGTCATCCTGTTTAGAGACTTCAACAATCAGCTCGCGACCATCGAGGATGATATTGACGCGTTCTTCACTGCGGCTTTCCATCTGCTGGGCGGTTGCTCGTGGTGCAGTCCCGGTATTGAAACGTTCGGTATGAATCTTGCTGCGCTGAATGCCCCAAGTCGGTAATACCGTTTCGACTGCTGTCATCATTTCTTCAGGACCGCAAGCGAAACAGTGATCTGCTTCGGCAGAAATCAGATTGGCCTGAAATAACTGCTGCAATTTGTCTGCATCAATCCGACCATTAAAGATGTCACTGTCATTCAGTTCACGTGAAAAAATATTTACCAGTTGCAGACGTTCCTTAAAACGGTCTTTCAAGTCCATGATCTGTTCAGAGAACATGGTCTGTTTCCAGGAGCGGTTGCCATATACCAGAGTGAATGTTGCTTCCGCTTGACGGTTCAACACCGACTTTACAATCGATAAAATTGGTGTAATGCCACTGCCTGCTGCAAATCCTAGATAATTCTGGCCACCAGCCTTGGCGGCTTTCTGAAAGAACACCCCTTGCGGTGGCATGACTTCTAGTACATCGCCCGCTTTGAGATGCGCATTGGCCCAGGTTGAAAACTGACCCTGATCAATTTTTTTAATCGCAATGCTCATGTCTTCCTGAGTATCACTGCAGATCGAGTAGCAGCGGCGCAGCTCGCCGTCATCGCTTAAATGGCGGATGGTGAGATGCTGACCTGGCTGATATTGGAAAGCATCCAATTGTTCAGGCGCGAGATCAAAGGCAATGCAGATCGCCTGCTCGGTTTGTGGCTGAATCGATTTAATGGTTAACGGTATAAATTGGCTCATGGCAAAATCCTTCTTTTAGGTGGCGGTGTTCAGGCTTGTTATTGGTTTACCCTGACCACCGAGCAATCGTTACAATCAAATACATTTGAAATAGTCAAAAGTTTCTAAGCAGTCCCGACATTGATATAAAGCTTTACAGGCGGTTGAACCGAATTCACTTAATAATTTGCTGTTATGACTTAAGCACTGTGGACAGGTGATGCCATCGGTCAATGCCACATGCGTACCACAGCTATGTGACTGGCCTTGCGGCGGGGCAATACCATACTGCTGTAATTTGTGTTTGCCCGATTCACTCATCCAGTCCGTAGTCCAGGCTTCAGACAGATCGACAATCACTTTGACTGGCGTCAAACCGTTCGCCTCGAAAGCCTGGGTAATTTCTGCTTTTAATAAATCCGTGGCCGGACAGCCGCTATAGGTCGGCGTGAGTCGCACCACAATTTCATCCTGCTGATTCAGCTCGACGCCACGAATCATACCCAGATCAATCACTGACAATACCGGAATCTCTGGATCAGAAACCTGCTGTAAAACGTCCCAACATTGATCTTCTACGTGTCGAATCAGATTCATGCGACTCACTCCCTGTGATTGTGCCGAATTACCAGTTCATGTTTGGATATGAGCGCTGCATGTATTGCAGTTCAGCCAAAACAAAACCGAGATGTTCTGTATGTAAACCCTGTTTAGCCCCACTGCGATAAGCGCCTAGCTCTGGCAGGCTTAATTCAAATCGCGCTAACTCGGATGTAATGGTCTCCAGCCACTGGGCTTTTAAATTTTCAATATCTGGAATGACACCGCTATCGACCAACTGTCTTTCATCAGCCGTCAGAACAAAAAGTTCCTCGGTAAAACGCCATAACTGGTTTAAACCTTGCTGGGTTTTTTCATGCGCTTCTGCGGTACCTAAACTTAGGCGCTCCATCCAGGTGGTGGAAAAACGCTGGTGATATTTCACTTCTTTGAGTGACTTCACTGCAAAGGCGGCCAACTCAGCATGCTGACTTTGACTTAAGGCGCTAAACAATAAAGCGTGGTAGTGATCCATCAACCACTGGCGCACCAGGGTCTGGGCAAAGTCACCATTCGGCTGTTCACACAGCAGCAAATTACGGTATTCACGTTCGGTACGGAAATAAGCCAGCTTGTCTTCATCACGGCCCTGTCCTTCCACTTCACCCGCCAGACTGAGGGCAGTACGTGCCTGACCCAATAAATCCAGTCCGATATTGGCTAAGGCAATATCCAGCTCCAGTTCAGGTGCATGACCACACCACTCTGCCAAACGATGAGACAGGATCAGTTGACTGTCACCCACATGTAAAAGAAATTCTGCCAATACTTGATTTGTCATCATCTTCATCCTTCCCTTACATGTGCTCGATGCCAGCTGGAATGTTATAAAAGGTTGGATGACGATAAACCTTGTCCAAAGCGGGTTCAAAAAACTCTGCTTTTTCATCTGGCTGGGAAGAGGTAATCAATTCAGATTTCACCACCCAGATACTGATGCCTTCATTGCGGCGGGTATATACATCGCGGGCATTTTGTAGTGCGACTTCCTCATCCGGCGCACGCAGGCTGCCGACATGACGGTGACTCAGACCCTGTTTACTACGCACAAACACTTCATAAAGTGACCAGTTGTTTTTGTTATTCATGAGCAAATTTCCTTATATTGATCAAACTATTTTTTAAGCAACTTTTTGTGCTGCTGACTGTTGCTGCTGTTTCTGCGCATAGACGGCTGCTGAATCACGTACCCACTTGCCGCCTTCCCAAGCTTTGCGGCGTGCTTCAATACGCTCATGGTTACACGGTCCCTTGCCTGCAAGAATCGCAAAAAACTCATCCCAATTGATTTCACCAAATTCATAATGTCCGGTGGCTTCATTGAATTTAAGGTCTGGATCGGGAACGGTTAAACCCAGCTGTAAAACTTGCGACACGGTGTTATCGACAAATTTCTGACGTAGCTCATCGTTACTGAATAATTTAATTTTCCACTGCATGCTTTGTGCACTGTTCGGTGAATTATCGTCACTTGGACCAAACATCATTAGGGCCGGCCACCAGAAACGGTTCACTGCATCTTGTGCCATCTGCTTTTGTTCCGGCGTACCATTGGCCAGTTCCATCATGGCTTCAAAGCCCTGACGCTGATGGAAACTTTCTTCCTTACACACACGCACCATAGCGCGGGCATAAGGACCATAAGATGTACGGCACAGCGCAACCTGATTGACAATTGCTGCACCATCTACCAGCCAGCCAATCGCGGCAACATCGGCCCAGCTCAGGGTTGGATAGTTGAAAATTGAAGAATATTTCATGCGACCGGCAATCAGTTTATCCATCATGTCGTCACGATCCGCACCCAAGGTTTCTGCAGCACTGTACAGATACAAAGCATGACCGGCTTCGTCCTGAACTTTTGCCATCAGCACAGCTTTACGCTTCAAGGTCGGTGCACGGGTAATCCAGTTGCCTTCCGGCAACATGCCCACCACTTCAGAGTGTGCATGCTGACCGATCTGACGAATCAAGGTCTTACGATAAGCATCCGGCATCCAGTCCTTCGGCTCTATGGAAATATCCTTTTCAATCTTTTGATCGAAGATTTGTTGTTGGTTATTCATTGTTCCCTCACTTATCCCAAGTGTTGATACACCCAAATTAAAACGATACGTAATTAAAATCAATATCTATTTATTGGTATCATTTAATTTTTATCCCTTATTTTTTGTAAATATATGTTTTACATCATTTAATATTTTTTATTTTATTGTTATTCATTTTTAAACACAGATTTATGATTGACATTTTCAATTTTTCAACACAAATTATGAAACATCAAAATTAAAAATACCCCTCAAAACGTATCATAAATGGAGTTTTTACAATGTTAGAGTTAGACAGCAGCTCAAGCACAATGGATTATCAAGATACTGAATCAACTCATAATCCTATTGCCATCAAAAGCTTAGCTTCACTGGTGTACGGCCAAGAATACACAGCGCAAGCCGATTTACGTACGGTTTATCATGCCATTAGCGGTGAGGCGGTTTATCAAGTTGGCAGTCAGGGTATCGATACCCAAGCCGTGGTGAAGTATGCCAAACAAAAAGGTGCGACTATTGCCACATGGACGTTTCATCAACGTGCCAATGCACTGAAGCAAGTGGCACAGTATTTGATGGAACGCAAAGAAGACTTTTATGAACTTGCCAAGGCAACCGGCTGTACCCGTAAAGATGCCTGGATTGATATTGAAGGCGGGATTGGGACCTTATATGCCTATTCGAGTTTGGTGCGTCGCGAACTGAGTGATGAAACCGCATGGGTTGAAGATGCATGGATTCCGCTATCCAAGCAAGGCAACTTTGGCGCCAAACATATACTGAGTCCTAAAGCCGGTGTCGCAGTGCATATCAATGCCTTTAACTTCCCGATCTGGGGCATGCTGGAGAAAATCGCACCGACGCTACTAGCAGGCGTACCCTGTATTGTCAAACCGGCAACAGAAGGTGCCGAGCTGACCCACGCCGTGGTCAAAGCTATTCATGAAAGCGGCTTTTTACCAGAAGGTTCACTTCAGCTGATTTGCGGTCAGATTTATGATTTATTTGATCATTTAAATCCTCAAGATACGGTCACCTTTACCGGTTCAGCATCAACAGGACAAAAACTCCGTTCTCATCCGCACCTCAATGCCTACTCTATTCCATTCACGATGGAGGCAGATTCAGTCAACAGCGCGATTTTGACTGAACAAGCCAATGACGAAAGCATTGATTTATTTGTCCGTGAAGTCTTCCGTGAAATGACCTCTAAAGCCGGACAAAAATGTACCGCAATTCGTCGTGCATTCATTCCGGCTGAACTTTTGGACACCGTACAGAGTCGCCTAATTGAAAAACTGAAAAAAGTCGTTGTGGGTGATCCGGCTCAGGAAGGCGTGACGATGGGTGCTTTGGCCAGCGTCAAACAGAAATATGATGTCGCGGCAAAAGTTGAACAGCTCAGCCAGGATGCAGAGATCGTATTCGGTAGCCACTTGCGTCAGGACTTTAAGATTCAAGTACAAAACGCTGAAAAGTCTGCATGCTATCCACCGACAGTTTTGGTATGCAAAGTGCCAGCTCAGGCAGAAAATATCCATAAGATTGAAGCCTTTGGACCTGTAGTGACTTTAATGCCATATACTGACCTGGCTCAACTTGCTGACCTGGTGGCACGTGGCGAAGGTAGTCTGGTGGCATCCATCGTACGCAATACCGATGAAAATATTGAACAACTGCTCAGCAAAATTTCGCCATGGCATGGTCGTGTACACATTCTGGATGCTGAAAGTGCCAAAGAAAGTACCGGACATGGTTCGCCATTGCCCTTACTGGTGCATGGTGGGCCAGGACGTGCCGGTGGTGGTGAAGAACTCGGTGGCTTGCGCGCAGTCAAACATTATATGCAACGTACTGCGATTCAAGGCTCGCCAAATGCCATGACCCAAGTCGGCCATAGCTGGACTGCCGGAGCTCAGGTCTTTGAAGACCGAGTGCATCCTTTTAAAAAATCATTTGATGAATTGCGTATCGGTGAACGTTTACTGACTGCACGACGTAGCGTGACCGAAGCAGATCTGGTGAATTTCGGCTGCCTGAGCGGTGATCATTTCTATGCGCATATGGACAAGATTGCTGCAGCAGAATCGCTGTTTGGTGAGCGTGTTGCCCATGGCTATTTCGTGGTGTCTGCTGCGGCCGGTTTATTCGTTGATGCCGCTCAGGGTCCAGTCATTGCCAACTATGGCATGGACAACTTACGCTTTGTGGAGCCAGTAAAAATTGGCGACACCATTCAGGTAGAACTGACCTGTAAGCAGAAAACTCCAAAAGCACTGCGCGATCCGGCACAGAAGCCACATGGTGTGGTGGTCTGGGATATTAAAGTGAAAAACCAGCGCGATGAACTGGTTGCAACCTATGATATTTTAACCCTGGTTGAACGTGGCTAAAAATGCACACTAAAAAAAGGAATCATTATGATTCCTTTTTTTAGTCTTTAAAAATTATTTGTATCTATTCTTAAAAACAGATTGACGCCTATCCATTTAGCCTCTAGATTAATTAAATGCGATACAATATAAAAATAACAATCAAATTAAAAGTATCAAATAAATATCTCAAACGATCAGCACAGGATGTTGCATGATGAATGATAAATCGCTGAACCTAGAAATGGTTGAAAGGACGATTCAACCGCCAAATCAAAGTTTTGAGCCTACACCAGCAGAATCGGCCGTGCCGCTGTCTGAACAGATTGAACCGCCACCGGAAAGCAGCACCTACCAATGGTATGTGGTGGTCATTTGTATGGGGGCTTACATTCTGTCATTTGTAGACCGTCAAATTTTATCGCTCATGATTGAACCGATTAAAGCCGATTTAATGCTGAGCGACACCCAGTTCAGCCTATTACAAGGTCTGGCCTTCTCCTTGTTTTATGCCATTATGGGCCTGCCCATTGCCGCACTGGCGGATCAAAAGTCCCGGATTAAAATCATTGCGACCGGGATTGCTTTCTGGAGTCTTGCCACAGCAGCCTGCGGCCTCAGTAAAAACTTTATTCAAATGTTTATTGCACGTCTGAGTGTGGGTGCCGGCGAAGCTGCGCTTTCCCCTGCCTTTTATTCGATCGTTGCCGATTTATTTCCGAAAGATAAATTAGGTCGTGCACTCGGGGTATATGCCATTGGTGCCTTTATTGGTTCGGGCTTAGCTTTCCTGATTGGCGGCTATGTGATTGGCCTGCTCAAAGATGTCAGCTTCGTGGCTTTACCGCTTATTGGTGAAGTAAAAACCTGGCAACTCACCTTTATGATTGTCGGTCTACCGGGCGTATTGCTGGCCCTACTCATGGTGCTGACGGTGCGTGAACCTGCACGTAAGGGTATGAAAGTCGGTCAGGATGGCCAGGTCATTAAAGCATCTTTCAAAAACTCGATCGGTTTTATCAAGACACATAAAAAGACCTTTTTCTGTCATTTTATTGGCTTTTCTTTTTACACCATGATGCTGTATTCGCTGCTAGGCTGGGCACCTGCCTATTACATGCGTAATTTCGGTCTGGATGCGAGTCAAACCGGTTATATCCTCGGTACGATTATTCTAGTCGCGAATACTTCAGGTGCCTTGTTCTGTGGCTGGCTGATCGACTTTTTCTCGAAACGTGGCTATAGCGATGCTGCAATTCGTACCGGTGCCATTGGCTGTGCGGCGCTGATTATTCCGAGTGTGCTGTTTACTCAGGTCGATAATATGCAGCTTTCATTTGCGCTGATTTTTGTGGCGATGTTCTTCTCCACTTTCCCGATTCCTGCATCGGCTGCTGCTACGCAAATGCTGACACCAAACCAGCTACGCGCACAAGTATCTGCCAAGTTCCTGCTGGTTTCAAACCTGATTGCCTTAGGCGTCGGAACCACCGCTGTGGCGTTAATTACGGATAAATACTTCCAGAACACCCTGATGGTCGGCAACTCGATCTCGATCGTCAATGCGATTGCCGGATTGATTGGCTTCTTCCTGTTGTACAAGGGCTGCCAGTATTATCGTGAAAGTATGAAAGTCGAGAAACTGGCTGACTAAAATGGCTGGATATTGCTAAACCTTCTTAATTTTCACTTTTAAAGGCCTTTAATTCACATTAAGGGCCTTTTTATATCAGCCCAAAAAGTTCAATTTTCAGGTACTCATCATTCAATTCCGATCCAGCCTAGACAGGCTGCCTAAAAAAACGTATAACACCGTTTTAAATTTACAGGTGTGCACCGTTGAAACTTGTGCTTGCTCCCATGGAAGGCTTAACCGATCCGATTATGCGTGATGTGCTGACATCCGTAGGTAGCTTTGACTGGTGTGTGACCGAGTTTATCCGTGTCACCGATTCCCTTCTGCCCGATCATATTTATCATACTTACTGCCCGGAACTGTTGAATGATGGCAAGACGGCGGCAGGTACACCGGTACATGTCCAATTCTTAGGAAATAATCCGGAGATGCTAGCAGCGAATGCCGCCAAAGTGGCAGCCATGGGCGCACCGGCAATTGACATGAATTTTGGCTGTCCGGCCAAAACCGTGAACCGTCATCGTGGTGGTTCAGTCCTGCTCGATGAACCCGAAGTCGTGCATGAGCTGGTTAAAGCCGTGCGTGATGCAGTGCCTGCGCATATTCCGGTTTCCGCCAAAATGCGTCTGGGTTATATGGACCGTAATTTCATGCTGGAAAATGCCCATGCCATTGAAGATGCAGGAGCAGCATGGGTTACCGTTCATGCACGCACCAAAGCCGATGGCTATACTCCACCCGCTTTTTGGGACCAGCTACAACCGATTCGTGAAGCACTCAAGATCAATGTGATAGCCAATGGTGAAATCTGGAACAATGCCGATGCCAAACAGTGCCGACTAGAATCTGGCTGCGAAGACCTGATGATTGGCCGTGGTGCAGTGACCACACCCGACCTGACTCAATGTATCCGTCAAAACTCGGATGCACCTTTGATGAAATGGAATGAACTGCTACAACTGCAAATTCGTTTTATCAACGGCCCAGCCAAAACTGAGATCGGGATGGTCGGTCGTTACAAGCAATGGCTCGGCATGATGTCGAAACATTATCCTGAAGCCAAAGCATTATGGGATGAAGTAAAACGGATTAAAGTTCTGGCCGAGATTACCGAAAAACTGAAAGCTTCAAATATTTAAAACCAAAAAGCCTTTGAATGATTTAAAGGCTTTTTTATGGACTCGTAAAAGCTTATGACTGCTTAAGATGCTTTAAATTTTCTACATGCTCCCGATTAGTTTTCCAAGATTTTTCTAAAACTTCTTTTTCTAGCCGCAGTTGTATCCATTTTAATTTCGTTTCAGAAATCATCTGTTGATCAAAACTTTTCACATAGTCGGTCCAGCCCGCCCCCCGAAATACATGATTTGGCATCGGCGTTTTAAACACGGCATCTGGCATAAATACAATCACAGAATGCAAAAGATCTGGTTCCACAATATCTGCCAGTAGCTGCTCCAATACTTTGATGTGCTTATAGTTTTGATGAATCGGATTCTGAAATTTATAACTGTGTTTATAGATTTTCTGGGTCCAGGTTTTTTGTCGCTCGTTTCCAAATATCCAGCCTTTATAGTTTTTGGTCTCAATCACAAATATTCCGTAAGGACTTAATAACAGATGATCAATTTGCGTGGTCGCACCTGTCCCGTCTGGAAGAGTCAAATCATTGAGCAGAATATATTGAGGATCTTTTAAATACAGTTTGACATGGGCAGCAACCGCAAATTCTCCTAATTTCCCTTTTAAAAATGGCTTGAATAATTTAAAAATCATCACGCCAAAGAAAAGCAGAAGAATCCACCCTAAACTGGACCAGAGTGGACTTAATAGCTGTATGGTAGAATGTTCCATATTCTAATTTTCATTTATTTTAAGTGCTTAAATATTAATGCGTTCGCTCAATATTTAACAGGATTTCTTTTTTATCCAAACCACCGGCAAATCCTACCAGCTTGCCACTGCGACCAATCACCCGATGACAGGGTGCAATAATCGAAATCGGGTTTTTGCCATTGGCTGCACCCACGGCGCGTACTGCCTTGATATTACCCACCTGTTCAGCAATGTCGCGATAGCTTCGCGTTTGTCCGTAGGGAATATTCAGTAGCGCCTGCCAGACTTTTTTCTGAAAATCGGTACCTGCAAAGTCCAAAGGCAGGTCAAAAACATTGCGCTGACCGGCAAAATATTCCTGAAGCTGACGTCTGGTTTCAATCAATACCGGATGCTGCGGATCTTCAACCAAAGTCGCCAGTTTCACCCGATTCGGCTGTTCACAGTCCCAAAGCACGGCCACCAGCGCGGTTTCATTCGCGACCAGTTGTAGCTGACCTACGGGAGAATCCATATAGATATAACTTAAGTTCATGATGGCGCCCTGTCCCAATCGCTGGAGTTCATTTTCTATATTAACCCAGTTCACCGAGACAGGCAGAAACAAATTATGAAGAGGATACTTTCATCAGCACCAGACCGGAAATGATGAGTACGGCAGCCAGCATACGCAACGCTGTAGCGGGTTCACCCAAAACCCAAATACCAATGAGAAATGAACCCACTGCACCAATCCCGGTCCAGATCGTATAGGCTGTACCTAGTGGCAAAGTACGCATCGCATAAGCCAGCAAAGCAAAACTCAGTACCATGAAAACAATAGTAATGATACTGGGGGTTAAACGAGTAAATCCTTCGGACAGCTTCATCGAATATGCCCACACGATTTCAAAAATACCAGCAAGAATAAGTACTATCCAGGCCATGCAGCCCTCCTCTTTTTATATAAGAATCAGGCCGTCCTGACGATTTTTCCTGTAAATTCCGACACGCAATTCACAAGGGAGGTCGTTCCTCCTAGGTGTAAAAATTTTATAAAACCACATTGCAGTAATCTGGCTATTTTTACAAAAAATGACTTATCGAGATACAACTTAACTTTGCCTTACTCAAATCTCCACGACATTCATGGCTACTCTGGTTATGATAGATCTTGAAAATGCCAAGTCAGAAATAGTTCTAATAATCGGGCAATTCATTCACAACAATTACATGAGAATGGACTCAGAATATTAAGTTATACACATCAATTAAATTTAAACTTTGTCTGGAGAAATTACATAATGAAACACAAATATACGACACATTGATCACTTTTTGCCTAGTTCCATTATCAACCTATGGTGAATAAACAACCACCAAACACAAGGGTTATAAGCAATAAAAAAGAACCCGATTTGAGTTCTTTTTATACAAATTTTGTCTAAATCGCAATCAATCAGGCTACAAATGATTACATTTTATGCAACATATCCATATGGTTATCAACATAGATATCTACACACTTATCCATAAAGTTATCCACATATTTATGCACTTATGAGTTTTTAACGATTACAGTTGAACCTGCCCTACTCTCGCTAATTCCGCACGCATTTCATCAATCACAGCTTTATAATCCGGCTTACCAAAAATAGCTGAACCAGCTACAAACATATCGGCACCCGCTTCGGCAATTTCACGAATGTTGCTTGGCGTAACGCCACCATCGACTTCCAGCTGAATATCACGTCCTGAAGCATCAATCAGCTTACGCGCCTGACGTAATTTGTCCAAAGTCATCGGAATGAATTTCTGCCCGCCAAAGCCCGGGTTCACACTCATGAGCAGAATTTGATCGACTTTATCCAGTACATAATCCAGATAATGCAGTGGCGTTGCTGGGTTAAATACTAGACCCGCTTTGGCGCCACCTGATTTGATCAACTGTAAAGAACGGTCAATATGATCAGACGCTTCCGGATGGAAAGTAATGATATCAGCACCCGCTTCAAGGAAATCTCCGATCATGCGATCTACCGGCTTAACCATCAAATGCACATCAATTGGCGCCTTAATCCCATAATTTTTCAAGGCCTTGCAAACACCCGCACCAAAAGTCAGGTTCGGCACATAATGGTTATCCATGACATCAAAATGGACAACGTCTGCACCTGCTTCCAACACGTTCTCGACTTCTTCACCTAAACGGGCAAAGTCAGCAGATAAAATAGAAGGGGCAATTAAATAAGGCTTGGACATGGGAGAACCTGGCTTGTTGAAATTGGATTTTTCCCATTATATCAAATCCGCTCCGGCTACTGTGATTCGATGTTGCAAGATTAAAACGCTGTGTAACGCTTTGAGGCTTATGCCGGCATCACCGCTTGGTTTAAAGTGCAGGATAATGATGAATAGTGTAGAAAACTGATGAAAAGTATTGCCCATATCCAGACGCAACAAGCAGCACGAATTGCCAAACGCCTGGCCAATCACTGGAAACATAAATTTAATATTGATGAAACCGAACAAAATTTCCTGATTCATTTTCCAAATGCTGAAGTGAGTCTGACACCCGAGGCGGATCATCTAACCGTAACGATTCAGAGCAATGCTGATTCCACTGACCTGAATAAACTCGAAAATGTAGTGCTGGATCATCTGATCCGTATGGGACAGGAAAATCTGACTGCCGACTGGCAAAGATAGGGACTAAAAAGCCTTGATGATCAAGGCATAGTAATGATCAAAAGCTAAATACGATGATTCGCTTGTTCATTAAAGGCATGAATACGCTCAATTCTTTTATCCAGTTCGGGATGTGATTCCAGATATTTTTTAAACTTCCCGATCAGGCGAATCCATTTCAGTTCGGTTTCTGTCAGGTGCCGGTCTTTTCCATCAATATTGAGAGTGAAATTTTTCATTTTTAAGGTTTGCGATTCCTCTGCCAGTATTCTGGCATTTTCCACCCGCTGCAAAAAGTTAGACAAGTGAATACTGGAAATCTGCTGTTGATGCAAATGCTGCATGGCATAGTCATCGGCATCCAGTTCAATCGCCTGCGAATATCCAGCATCGGTCAGGACCACTACAGATGCGGTGACCACATCACTTAAATCTCCAGTCACCAAGGCAAACAGTCCCGCCGCACCCAGATTAAAAATCACTTTTTGCATGCTATGTTTTTGTACCAGATGGCCTTGTTCGTGGGCCAGTACTGCAAGGACTTCTTCATCGGTGCCGCTGATTTTCACCAGTTCATCAGTCACAATAATGGTGTTATTCGGGATGGCTGCGGCATTCATACCCATGCTTGATCCACCTTGACGGAAAATAATTTTTGCAGGTTTTCCTACAGCAATCTTTTGTTCATACAAAGTTTTTAATCGCGTCTGTTGTTCTGCCGGGAGTGTACTTGGCTGGGTCTGGGCAATTAACTGCTGCTCTTTCCGGTTGCCTACTTCAACCAGAGTCTGCTCCGGAAGGAGTTTTGCCAGCTGTTTGGCGCTATAAGGAATCCCCCATTTTAAAATAATAATCACTGCACTAATCACGATGATCATGGAAAAGAAAATCAGGATCGGTGAACGTTCAAACTCCCAGATCGCATGATAAATATCTTTATGTTTAATTCTGAGCCAATGCGGCACTTTGCTTAAAAACTCAATCCGACGTTCTTCAGGTAACTCAATAATCGGTTTACGACCACCGACACCCCCAATATAAGCCATGTCCGGATAAGCAAAATAAAAAATCTGCAGTGCTAACTTGTGCTGGAATATCCTCATCAAGTTTCAGGGCAATCCCTTGTTGCTGATCCGGTACAATCCAGGCACGGCGGGCTTCAGCGAGAATTCCGTCATAAAACTTAACTTCGACAGGTCGTTTCATCACATTTACTCCTATAACGACGCATCGAAATCAAATACGTCCAGGATTTCATCGGCCAAAGCACTCGGGTCAGGTTGCAAGATATGCTCAAGATTAGCTTCATCTTCTGCCACATATAGTTCTAAGTGTTTTAACTGATATTCATATAAACGGATGGCAGCCCAAGGCGTCATTAAGCCCAGACTAAGAACACGCACTATCCAGTTGCTCAGCACAATCCAGCTATAACGCCAGGTAGTTACCCGTGTTTTAAAGTAACTTTGACCAAGCTCCACATGATTCCAGGTAATGAGGTATAAACGTGCAGAAATGACCGACCAGACCAGCGTCAGGCAAAGCAGATAGCTAAGCAGTAAACCCAGGCTAAACAAATTGGTTCCAATCCGATCCACCCAGTACACCACTGCTGCAAGCCAGCCAATACCAACCAGCAGGCAAAGACCAAAGGGCAGATAAACGGCAGACATAAATTTGGACCAGTTAATATTCAGCTTGAATTGCAGCTGACCAATCGATAAATGATTAAAGCAATAGCGTTTATAGAGCCAGATCATCACCGGACTAAACAGCAGCAAAGTAAAGATATTGATCAGGATGGCCAGAAATAAGACCCTATAAGCCTCACGGTTGCTGCCATTAAAATAAAAACGCACATTGCCATATTTGCTATTTCGGGCCTTGAATTTCAGGGTCATCCGAATGAGCCAGGGCAGACACAGTGCAGCGACCATCAATAAAGAGCTGGTAGCAAGGATTGAATAGTTGGTCAGCACGACGGTAACCAGATATAGTTCCAGTGCAAACAGACGACCCAGTAGGATCCGGCTCGGCATGGCCACAAAGTCAAAGCGATGTTTTAAAAATTGGGTATTGCCGTAGAAATAACGCATACGGCGTGCTTTGGCCCAAGGGCTATACAAGGTCAATGTCACAATGGTCAGCATCAGATTCACCATCCAGATACCAAAATATTCGGATGCACTGCCATGAAATCTGAATCCATAACGCTGATATTTCGGTCTGATCGAAGGCATGGCTTCAGTGGAAAAACTTGAAGCAGCTGGAAATAATGGCTCACTAACACGAATACCGTCTGCTGCATGACGACCCCAATTTTTTATACTTTTATACATCTGATATTAAAAGAAAAACCCCCAGAATGTAAAAACATTTTGGAGGTTTTTAATTTTTTTGGCTTTACTGCATATGTGCAGTCTTGCTTTAAGGATTTAACTGCACGGCATGGAATTGCAAATGATCATCTACGAAACTTTGAATAAAGTAATAACCATGATCATAGCCCTGATGTTCACGCAAAGTTAGCGGCTGGTTGACGGCATCACAAGCTTGCTGAAACAAGGCTGGATTAAGCTGACTATAGAACTGGTCCGAAAAACCCTGATCAATCAGGATATCGCTAAATAATGCGCCTTTTTCCTGAACCAAAGTGGTTGCATCATGTTTTAGCCATTCCTCTTTCTCAGTACCCAAATAATTCGAGAACGCTTTGTCTCCCCACGGACATTGGCTCGGTGCACAAATCGGTGCAAAGGCTGAAACAGATTTGAATTTTTCTGGATATTTAAATGCTAGGGTCAATGCGCCATGACCGCCCATAGAGTGGCCGAAGATGCCGATCTTACCGGGATGGATCACGAACTCCTCAGTGACCAGTGCATAGAGCTCATCCACAATGAAGCTTTCCATTTGGTAATGTTCAGCCCATGGTGCTTGTGTTGCATTAATATAGAAACCTGCGCCCTGGCCAATATCCCAGTTGTCGCCTTCTGCCACACCTTCGCCGCGTGGTGAGGTATCTGGTGTAATCAGAATCAAGCCAAGTTGCGCCGCCAAACGCTGTGCATGCGCCTTGATGGCAAAGGTTTCTTCGGTACAGGTCAAACCTGCCAAATAGAATAATGCCGGACAGCTGTGGCCCTCTAAGGCTTGAGGCGGCAGGAAAATGCCAAACTTGGTCGGTGTTTTAAGATAGCGTGAATCAAAACGATAAATCCGCTGTTCACCTTCAAAGCTTCTATTGTTTTGTATAAGTTCCATGGCTATTCCTTATTATTAAAACCGGTCTGTGGATGACATTAATCTAGGGAGATGCTGTCGCCGTACTGGTCTGTGGAAATAAACGTTGCTCCAGTTGTGGCAACATCAATTCCATATTCTTACCAATCACCCATTGCGGTTCTGATGGCTCAAAACCTTGAGCTGATTCCCATTTTGCTACGGTATCTGTGGCCTGTGCGAAAGCGCTTTGCAAGCTGCTATTTTCACGCATGGCTTCATCAAAGAACGCACGACCAAAATAGGTATAATCCGCTTCATTCGAACAGCCAAAAGACTGACGGTCAGCTGCCGAAGCCGTAATCACCAAGGTATTGTCATTCTGTAAAGCAGAAGCAAAACTGCCTGAAAAACAGGCCGAGATTACGATCACGCGCCAACGTATGCCTGATGCATCTAGTGTTTCACGCAACCATTTTGGATCAACCTGCGCCAGATCCAGTGGGGCATTTTCCATTTCAAATACATTCGGCAAACCGTGAGAGGTCATATATAAAAATAATACGTCACTTTCACGGTTCATCTGCTGCCCCATACGGCGCAATGTCAGCTCCATACTGGTTTTGGAAGCAATCGGCATAGTGGTACGTGTCGCTGGGTGATTGACCAAGGCAATCGATCGGCCAAAAGTACCAAAACGGGTATCAAACTGCTCTTTAATCCGCTCAACTTCAGAATGGAATACATCCTGATAGCTCGCTCCAGCTACTCCCATGAAATACCAGTGTGACTGTGCAAATTCACCATACTCGATATTTTCCAGCGCTTTATTCAGCAAAGTTGGCTGGGCATAGAAAGCATCTTCGGCAAAACTCGGTGGAATTTCTTCGACTTTCCAGATCGGCTGATCTTTGACTGAAATCTGCCAAACTACTAGCGTAAACAAAGTCGCCAGCATAATCAGCGCACGTTCCCACCACGGCCATTTTAATTCACGTGAAATCACCCAGACCACTGCCAGACTTTGCCAGACAAACAGCATGACAAAGAGCGTTGGAATATAGTCGTAAAGGATATAAGGCAGATAATCCAGATCACCCAGATACTGAATCAGACACTGGAACAGCATGATATGGGTATCTAACACCAACCATAACAAGGCTGGCACCAGCATCAAGCGTGGATTATTGACCCGTTGCGAAAGAAAAATACCGACAATCAGGGCAATGAAAGGCCAAAGCGCATAACTGATCAGGCCTTGAGAGTTAAAATCTCCCATACGGCCTGAACTGAGCCAGCTAAACAAACTGTTGGCGCAGCCCCCTAAGATCCCCCAGAACACCAGTTGCATGATGGATGGACGGACCAGTTGTAAAGAACGCCTCGACCCCAGAAATAACCACATCCCGGCAATTTGGTTGCTCTTAAAATCGTGCCAAAAATTAATGGAGGGTTTAAAGTCGATCATAGGATTTCAAGGAGATGAGTGGCTCGCTAATGTGCTGAATAAGTTTATGCTTGATAAGCATTTAATCAATGCTAATTTTAAATATATAACAAATCTTTGCTTAATAAAGAAGCCATTATCCTATTCAGCTACAAGTTCATGCTGAAAATACGCATCAAAGCGACAAGCATCGCCTTGCCATTGATGATTTGGCTCTTTTCCGGCCAGAAATACCGCCAGACGCGGACGTTTGACCACGACACGCTTGCCAATTTTCTGCGCCAGTTCTAGAAGGTTATCACCCAGATCCATTTCACCATCTTCAGGCAATAACATATGCAACAGCTGCATCTGTTTTTTGACCTGTGCCTGCTTTTTGACTGCCTGCTGATTTTGATCCCGCTGTGGGAACATTGGATCAAGATAAACTACATCGACAATTTGATGCTGCTGGGCCTGTTGCTGCAGATAATCGGCTGAATCAGAAAAAACCAAATGAATCCGTGATACGACCTGACTTAGAAATGCATCCGACTGGGCACGCGTATGGGTATCTTCAAGCAAGGTGAACAAAATCGGATGCCGTTCAACCAAGGTCACTTGCGCACCTAAATGTGCCATCAACAGACTGTCATGTCCCAGACCCGCAGTCGCATCAACTAAGCTTGGTTTTTCACTTAAATTACAGGCACGTGCAATCATTTCTGACTTTAAAGATGCGCGTTTTAAACGCCCGGTTTCCGCTTGCCAGTCCGGTTGCATCTTCATGCCGTTGGCACATAACCAGAGTCCGTCAGCATCAACACAAAGGGCCAGTTCAGGATTTAAACGGAAAAAACGTGCATTGAGTTTTTCAACAGTTTCAATCTCGACCTGTACCCCACGAGAAGAAAGCACAGCCTCGAAGTGCTGTGCTTTCTCTTGATCGTCAGATTCGGCATATAAGCGAATCGCGCTTACCATAATTTCCAACCTGTATAGGCAAATAATAAAATCAGCAGACCCGAAGCAATACGATACCAGGCAAAGATCATAAAGTCGCGTTTGGCCACATAAGCGACCAGCGCACGGATTAATATCAATGCCGAGATAAAGGAAACCAGAAGCCCAACCCCAATCACGGTCCAGTCTTCAGTGGTATTTAAGACATCATAGCTTTGATAAAGATCTAGCAGGCCAGCACCAATAATCACCGGAATACCCAGAAAAAATGAGAATTCAGTCGCTGCTTTACGGGACACACCCAAGAACATCGCACCGATAATGGTTGCGCCTGAACGGGAAGTCCCCGGTATCAAGGATAAAACCTGAATCAGGCCAATCCAGATCGCATCTCTAATGCTGAGTTCTTCAACTTCATGTACACGGACTTGTGGTGGATTCTTTTCAATCCAGATAATGATCAAACCGCCGACAATCAAACCAATGGCAATTGCAATATCATTAAACAGTAATTGTTTGACGGTTTGTCCCAGAGTCAGACCAATCAATATAATCGGAATAGAAGCCAGAATCAGGCCAATGCCTAAACGGCGACCTTGTGGTTCACCGCTGACAATCCCGGTCGCTGCCCCCCAAAGACGTGCCCAATATTCATAAATAACGGCAGCAATTGCCCCCATCTGGATCGCGATGACGAATACATCACTCTTTTCCTTGGTCCAGAAATTCATTAATTCTGATGCCAAAATCAAATGGCCGGTACTGGAAATAGGCAAAAACTCAGTAATGCCTTCGATAATACCCATGATGGCCGCTTTGAGTAGCAGTAAAAGATCCATGCTTTATCCTAATTAATTATGCTTTGCCTTGTTCTGGAATTTTTTTCCACGCGTTATCGCGTAAATATACGGGTAATGCCAATTCTGCACTCACCCAGTTTTCTGCTTGTGCCGCTGCACGTGCAATGCTGGCGATATCCTGTGCGGTGGCATGCACATCTTTATAAATTGAAGTTTCACTTTGTACCAGTTCAGCACCTGAACCTACCGGGGTAAAGCGCACAGCTTGGCTACCTTCTGCATAACTTAACAGTTGCTCATCATCGACCGGTTGCATAATTCCTTGGGCATCCAGTTGATAGCTCGCGATATAGACTTCGCTCATACGGGCATCCAATACCGCAGACACTTCAGTCAGACCGTGCAAGCGGTAGGCTGCTTGTGCCAAAGCTTGCAAAGTCGACACCGGAATTACCGGCACATCATTTGACCAAGCCAAGGCCTGAGTCACGGCAGCATTAATACGCACACCGCTAAAAGAACCTGGACCACGACTAAAGGCAATCGCGGTCAAATCAGCAATGGCCAGTCCAAGATCTTGCAGACCTTGTTCAATCATCGGGAGAATCGTTTGCGTTTGTGCCTTGGCGCGCGCATCAAGCTGAAAAAATAGTTCTTGAGTATCATCGATTACAGAAACGGAACACTGCTCATTGGCAGTCTCCAATGCCAGCACTTTCATGCACAACCTTAATTCAGAGAATATAAAAAACGCGGATATGATACTCCACTCATATCCGCTACGCGAGATTTTCCCGAAACAGATACAAAAATGCCTAGAAAATCTAGGCTTATGATTCACTCAATAAAAGAGCGCCTTAGAGTTGCACGTCTTCCAAATCCTGAAATTTCTGAAAATGCTCGGCATAATGCATAGCGCTCATTGTTAATTTTTGAATACTGTCTTCATCCAGCGTTTTCACCACTTTACCGGGTGAGCCCATCACCACAGAATTATCTGGAATCACCTTGCCTTCCGGAATCAAGGCATTGGCACCAATAATACAATTCTTGCCAATCACGGCATTGTTTAGAATGACTGCCTGAATTCCGATCAGGCTGTTATCACCAATGGTACAACCATGCAGCATGGCCTGATGCCCAATTGTCACATAATTGCCAATACTCATCTCGATACCGGCATCCGTATGCAGTACTGCATTTTCCTGCACATTACTAAAGTCACCCAATTTGATTTTACTGTTATCTGCACGTACTACGGCACCGAACCAGACACTGACTTGTCGTCCAAGCTCAACTTGTCCAATCACTGTTGCCGTTGGTGCCACCCAGCCATCCCAGGGCTGATGTGTAGCGGTAGGTAAGTGTCCCTGAAATTTGTACAACATTGATAAAATCCTGTTCAATGGTTAAAAAAATTTGGAGCGTTTAAAGGTTGGAGAATTAAGCAAGAATGGCCAGTCTTTTTTATAATCCAGCCCATATTGAAATAAAGAAATCAGCATACGTGCGGTCAAGCCCCAAACCACTTCATTTTCTACCCGCATACTCGGAAAATATAAAGATTGCTGGGCAAAACGGACTTCATAGGGTGTGGGCGTCACTTCAAGCAAATGCTGCAATGAAGCAAAGAAAATCCGGTCAATTTCTGTTGGTTGTGGAATCAGTTGCACTTGCGGAGGAATCAGTCCCACAATCGGCTTGACCAGCATACCATTTCGGGCTTTTTGCATGGGCAAATCACCCATTAAATGCACATCAAAGGGGTTCAATGCCGTTTCTTCATAGGCCTCTCTTAAAGCCACCACAATATTACTGGTATCTTGCGGATCACGCTTCCCTCCGGGAAATGAGACTTCTCCAGCATGATTATTCAAATAAGCTGAACGGCGCGTCAGCAATACTTTGGGGTCAGCTTCATCTGTAATTGCAATCAACACGGCAGCATGCGCAGATCGGATACGCTTGGAAAAACGTAAGCGTTGCTGCAACCTTTGTGTCAATTCACATGCATCCATTCTTTCAACCCTGACGATGATCATAATTTCATCATAGCTGATTTTAGTCGGGGCGGGAGAGAAATGATGCCAAATTTTGCTTTTTCAGTTATCCTGAGCATACTTTTATCATTGATGATGAATATGAACTTCTGTGTGAATTGTGGACATAAAACCACTGCTAAAATTCCTTTGGGCGATCAGCAAATTCGCAGCGTATGTGATTCATGCGGCTCTATTCATTACATTAATCCGAAAGTAATTTGTGGCGCTTTAGTCTTATTCGAAAACAAAGTACTGTTGTGCCGTCGTGCCATTGAACCACGCTATGGCTTATGGACTTTACCTGCCGGCTATATGGAACTGTTTGAAACCATGGAGCAAGGGGCTGCCCGGGAAACCCGCGAAGAAGCCGAAGCTGAAGTAGACATTGAACAGCTTTACTGTATGTATAACATTCCGCGTATTGGTCAAATTTATGTGTTGTTTAAAGCCAATCTGATTGATGGAAAATTTGGTGCGGGTGAAGAAACCATCGAAACGCGTTTATTTGATGAAGCAGATATCCCCTGGACTGAACTAGCCTTCCCGAGTGTAGAACATACCCTCAGACATTATTTTGAAGACCGTAAAAATAATATTTTTCCAATGCATCTGGAAACCTTAGGCACGCGTCTAGACCATACCGGTTAAATCTAATAGGCATAAAAAAATCCCATACTAAGATGGGATTTTTTTATTTTTAAAGAATATTATTTGGCTTTGACTTGATAGCAATCCGCAAGCTTAAACTCAACCGAACCACCGTTTAATTTTGCTAGGCTAATATCTGCCGGTGTTTCACCCTCATTGTTATTATTATAAACTTTTTGAAAACTCGCATAGGTATTGGCCCATTGTACCCCATCCCCTGCCGAATTCAGGAAAGTTACACGCCCATTCTGGCCGACATTAGTATCCAACACATTAGACAAATTGAGCAGCGCACCACCGATCACAATCGAATCCCTAGAATCCGGTGAAGACTGGATGCGTGAATCTACCCCTACCAATGCGCCATTAATATTACCAAACTTTTCATTGGCCAGAATCAGACGCATGGAAACCGCTTTATCAGCGACAAATGCACGTCCCAAAGTCCCGAGGCGATATTGTTGTATGCTTTGATGATCTAAGAGCGTATCTGCCAACACATCACCCTTACAGCCATTCACCGGATCAGTCGCGAAATTGCTGGAAGATTGCATATTGGTGCGTACATCACCATTACTGTCAATTACGATTCCCAAAGTAATTGGATTAACAGTGGTATCTGTAAATTTAAATTCCAGATTGGCATACATTGGGAAGATATATTTCTCCCCATCTGCGACGTTCTGCGCTGTTTTAAAAACCTGACGATCCAGATAACTAATCGGGAAAATCTTATATAGATCAACGCTTCCCGTATAGTTTTCACCATCGGCCTGCAAACGCCACAACCCCAAGTTGGCTTGATCGGAAGTATCCAGCGATTTTTTGTCAGTCACCACCTTATAGAAAGCTTCTTTACCCGCGATCACATAATCATTCAATAATCTGCCTTGATACAACTCAAGCGGAGTCGCATTATTTGCAACATTCAAGCGGTAAGGCGTGTTAATGGTTTTACTGGTTGGATGAATCCATGAACTTTGTGGATCAGCGGTCATTTGTACCGGTTTCACCTTACGGATGAGTTGAGCATTAATCCCCCCTAAGGAAGATAAATTTTCTTTAGCCAGAATTAACTCATTATCACGCCATTGTAAGCCGCTGCCAAAGGTATAGCCCTGGCGATCGGTAATCAGCATAAAATGGCCAAATAAATATTTATTATTCTTATTCTTAATATCACAAGGACTTTGATTACAGCCCACCAGTCCATCTGAACCCGTCAGGTTACTACCAATTACGCCTGAAGTTGAGAATAATGAAAATTCTGGCTGATACACGGCTGCGTTAGCAATCGTCACCAGTTTTTTAACGGTGGCAAAAGCCACCTCATCCGAAATTATGCTGATATCAACAAAATCTTTGATTTTAGTCGCCAAATCAGTATCAGTCAGACTAATATTTCCACTGATTTTAGCCAAATTTTTGCGCATGTCTTCAGTAATATATAAAGGTTGCACATCAGATGGATTAACAATACTTCCCTTTTGTAGTGCCAAAGCTTGCAGAATTTTAACCAGACGCATGGCCACCTGAACGGTAGGATCACCAGGCTCCAAGTTACTTACCCGACGTCCGCTAATCCCACTCGCAATATCAATCACACTTAAACGTGGCAGCTGAGTCTGGGCACTAAAACTGGCATAATCACTGAGTTTTATTTGACCTAAATTAATCTTATTCGAACCAAAACTTTGAATAGAAAACTCAATATTATCGGTCTTTTGGCAGGTTCCAGAAGCTACCCCATTTTTACTGTCAAATAACGTAATAAACGTATTTTCTGTATCGCCACTACAGTTGAAATTTAAACCATCAAGCGGATATTCCAGCCCCCATTCCACACAGTTAGTTTCACCGGGGGTACAAGCACCATTTTCCGTAGCTTCATCACCTGGTTCTTTTATAACATTGGCACTTTCCCCACCACATCCGCTCAGTGCCATTAAAAGTGTACTTATAGCAAATGGAAATAATATTTTATTTTTCATATTCTTATACTCGAATAGTCCTTATCGAATGGCGACTAATTTTAGTTGTCCATGATTTGTCAGCATCTTGTCTTCAACATCTATCGCGGAGGCCAAAGGCGTCAATAATACATATTCAGTTTGTGCAGGAATCTGGAGAACCCCTTCGATACGCTCATGTTGAATAATATTCGCCTGTCCTTCCTGATTTTTAAAACCGCCCGCTCCTTCAAGCACACAGCCACGACTGTCTAAAAATACAACAAAAGGCCAATAATACGTTGGATTTTTCTGGCTAGAGGCATAAGAGTTGATCTGAATATTCTGGATATCGAATTGAAGCTTGACCACTTCAAAATCAAATTCGTCTGCTTTAAGAGGCGCACGAGGCCACAGGTTAACTGCTTTTTTAAGGCTGATTTCTTTCGCTTTTTTAATTTTCTTATCAGTAAAACACTGCATGCCCAAGCTATCGATAGTCTCCGACTGTGAAATACGATAATAACTTTGGGCCAGTACCACAGGACCGGAATCTACTTCTGGAGTTTGAAACAAGGATTTTAATACGGATTGTCCCACCCCTTTTTCACGTTCAATTGTCTGGATCCGGGTAGTTCCGATATTTTTATCTACTACTCCTTCGAGCATGCTGTAGAAACGTTTTTTGCCTTCTAAATTAAATTCTTTATTTTCCAGATACTCACTATCCACATATTCAATGCCTTCAACCTGGCTAAATCCCGGTTTTTGTATGGTAGCAACAGAAGATCCAGTTTCAGCATCAGAAATTTGAGGAGCTTTAGATTCAGGTATTAATTGTGGTGTAGACTCAATCTGTGCTTGTGCAATATGCGGTTGTACTGGTTGTACTGGTTGTACTGGTTGTACTGGTTGTACTGGTTGTACTGGTTGTACAACTATATTATGGCCATGCTTAGGTTTAACTTGTCCATTTTCTACGACGGGCACTTTTTCTAAGTTTTGCTTTACAGGTGTGGACTGAACTGCTGCAGTTCCTGCTGTTTTCGACAATCGAGATTTGTCCTCAGTTTTTTTCTCTGCATTATTACGGGGTACGACTAATGGTCGTCCATCCGGACCAATAATCGTAATAAATTCTTTAGCGCTTATATAAAAAGACACGGATACCAGACTTAATGCCAGTACCGCTGTCAATCCAACGTTCCCTGTCTTGATCATTTTTCCCTTACCAACGAGTGCGATAATTCAAACCTAAAATTGTAATTTTGGTATCTGTTTTTACGTTTAAACCTGCATATGGGTTTAATAACAGGTTATTTACCCCTGTCTGGTTGGCTAAGCTACTGGTATTTGCTGGAATCTGATCTTTGCTACGCAAGAAACCAATTGATAGATCCAGATCAGTGTCTGCATCAAAACGGTAACCCACACCTAAACCAAATAACTGTGCACCATTGATCGGTACCATGGTATTACGCTTATTTTTTGGAATAGCACTGGTCCGTGGTTCATAACCTGCCCGAAGCTTCAAACGGTCTGTAGCGGAATACTCCATCCCGATACCAAAGTTCCACGGCGATTCAAATCCCATCGGTAAAGCCAAGGTTGAGTCAGTAACATTGGCAGACAAAATTTTGGCAATTTTTAGGGCTGAAATGGTACGATCAAATTCGAATTTAAATTCGTCCCAGACCTTGTAATCTGTCCAGCCAATATCAAAATTCACTTGCAAATCTGGCATCACTTTATATTTGATACCTGCCTGAAAATGCGCCGGATATTCAAAATCCTGCGACACCAGACCAGATTCACTCGATGGTATGTAATTAGGAAATCCAAGAATTGCAGCCAGAATCTGGCCGGTCGGTGAGGTCATTAAACCTTTAATCATTTCCTGAGGAGCTTTGGCATTATCAATATGATATTTACCTTTTAAGCGCATTTTTGCAGCACTTTGGTACACCATACCAAAACTAAAGTCTTCGCGCGGTTCCCACAATATTCCCAGGTTATAACTTGGGCTTAAGTTCTGCTCAAGCTCCAGTTGCATTTGACCAAACTTGCCAAATGGGTTCATCCCCTCATCCGCATTACAGATCCCGAGCAAAAGAATATCTGTAATAATGTCGGAATTTTCTTTAAACGGCGTACACACGACTTCGTCGATCATACGCAACATCCCAATCAACTCATTCGGGAAACGCAAGTCCGTTTTCATCCCGATGGCTTGATAAGACATCCCGATAGAAGCACCAATCGACAGTTGGTCATTGACCTCATAACCGATGGATGGTGACAGATAGGTAATCCGCTCTAAAGCAACCTGCTGTCCCATAAAGTTTGCCGGGTTCCCATCTTCATGACCAAAACCTGCCATGAGAGGAGCATAAACAGCAGTCGCATAAGTGGCTTTCGATCCAGGGGGATTGTATGCGATCCCCATCGTGGGTGCAGTCAAAGGAAGACCTTCGCCTAAATCCACTATTTTTTTCAGAAAAGGAACATACAGGCTGACATATTCCACATCGCCTTTGACTGGGCCTTTAAAATCGGTACACAAATCAGATGAAACTTCAGGACCGTCATTACAGACAATAGGATCATCAGAATAGCCAAATACGTTATATCCGGCCGGTACTGAAAACTCACGCTGGATATCAAAATTAGCCACAATGATTTGCTGTTCGGTTTGCAGACCATCAATTTTAGTCAGTGCAGCCGGGTTAAAGTGGATGGCATTGACCCCTGGAGGATCTGCGGTGACGGCATTCCCCATGGATAGTGCACGTAAATCAACTGAAAGGTTGGTTCCCAATTGTGCAAAGGTATAACTTGAACAGCCCGCAAGAATAATTCCTGTTAATAACGGGCTAAGTCGAATGTTTTTCATACGACACCCCTATTAACTAATTTTTTTACCAAAACCTAAAATATCAAGTGGGAATGACAGTCCCAACGAAACATCCGGTGCATCTTCGGTCAGCCCTAGGCCAACGGTACCATTAACAATTGTTTCTGGAGAAACTCGCACCCCTAAGGAAATTGCAAAGGTAGAACTGGTCTGATCTGCAGCAGAATAACTTTCACCAGTGTTATAGTTAAATTCCGCACCAGTATTAAAGCTTTGCTGATAGGACATGGTCATCGAAACATCATAGTTAAATGAATATGCGAAACCAAAGGCAAAGCCTCCACTAACACCAGGTTCAAACTCCTCAATAATCCGGCTACCTCGACGCTGATTCAGGCCCGATTCTTTAAAACCATAGTTCGCAGAAACCGATGCAAACAATACAACTGGGTCAATGTATTTACGTGTACTAGCACCCACTCCAGCAGAGTAATAGCCCTTTCCTGCTGCCAGATCTGTCGCGGCATTAATTTCATAAGGGCTATCACCGGTTTTAGTTGATAAATTACCAAATAAAATCAGAGGCAGACGACCTGCTTTTAGTGGGAAGGGCTCCCAGCGAGCACCCAGACTAATATCACCCAAGCCTGCCGTAGACGTATCTTTTAACAAGTCAGTTTTAGCCACTAAAGGTAGGGATGCAGTCAAGGTCAGGTTATCTTTCACGCCATATTGGAAAGTGAAAGTATTAGTCATACTATGTGTTGCATTTTCTTGAACACGTAGTTGATACAATTGGCCCTGTGCCATTTCTATATCAAGTTGGGTGTCTCGATAATAGGTATAATCAATATCGTAATATGATGAAATTTCGCCTTGTTTTATCAGAGAGTATTGGCGTTCATTTGACGTAAACACTTCTTCCAGGTTAGCTGCTTGAGTAGCATCTCCTTCTTGTTGAGAGGTGGATCAGGAAATTTAAACAACACTTATAAGTGATATTTTGCTCCCCAAATGATGTTATAAACATCAATATATGGAGTATTTTATGACACGTAGACCAAGAAGAAATCATTCAAATGACTTTAAAGCTAAGGTAGCACTTGCTGCGATTAAAGCAGAAAAAACACTTGCTGAATTGAGTGCTGAATTTGATGTTCATCAAAACCAAATTATTGACTGGAAAAATCAACTGATTTCAGCTTCCTCGCAAGCTTTCGATCAATCAAAAGCTCCAACAGAACCACCCATCGATCTAAAAAAACTACATGCAAAAATCGGTGAGCAGGCATTAGAAATTGATTTTTTAGAAGGTGTGTTGAAGAAACTGGGCCGCTTCAACCACAAAAGTTAATCGACGACTCACTTCAGATTTCAGTATCTAAGCAAGCTAAGCTGCTGAAAGTCTCCCGTGGTTGTTATTACTATCGCCCAAAACCTGTGAGTGAATCAGATCTGAAGCTGATGCGCTGTATGGATGAGTTACATATGCAATACCCTTTTGCAGGTAGCCGTATGATGCGTGATTTATTGAATCGTCAAGGACATCATATAGGACGACGTCATACACGTACTTTAATGAAGAAAATGGGCATTAATGCGTTATATCGTAAACCAAATCTAAGTCAGGCCAATCAAGCTCACCGTAAATATCCATATCTGCTCAAAGGATTGGCTATTCAGCGCAGTAATCAAGTGTGGTGTACGGATATAACGTATATCCCTATGGCAAAAGGCTTTGTTTATTTATGTGCTGTGATTGATTGGCATAGCCGCAAGGTACTTGCGCATAGGGTATCGATTAGTATGGAGGTGGATTTTTGTATTTCGGCTTTAAATGAAGCGATTGAAAAATATGGATCACCTGAAATATTTAATACAGACCAGGGCAGTCAGTTCACCAGTGATGCATTTATTGATGTATTGAAATCAAATGGCATTCAAATCAGTATGGATGGTAAAGGTCGATGGATTGATAATGTGATGGTTGAACGGTTATGGAGAAGCGTTAAATATGAAGAGGTGTATCTCAAAGCTTATAGCAGTGTCACCGATGCGAAAAAGCAATTGAGTGCATATTTTGAATTTTATAATTTGAAACGACCTCATTCGAGTCTGGACAAAATGACTCCAGATGAGTTTTACTATGACCAGCTACCACAACAAAATAAGGTAGCTTAACTAGAGCAGAATATCACTTATAAATAAGCTTTTAGTTGTTCAAACAAGTGGGACCACCTCTTTGCTGTAAAGCTTGAGATGCATCTACTACTTGGTTAGCCTGAGTCTCTACAGGTGCTGCTGTTTCCACGACAGCCTCTTCAACCGCTTCATATTCACCTAGTTCTGACTCTTCTGCAGCCTGCGTTTCGACTTGCCTAGTTTGATCGGGTACAGATGCAGCAGTTTCAACGACAACTTCTTCATCAACTGTTTCGTATTCACCTAGTGCTGGTTCTTCTGCAGCAAATGCAACGCCCATTACCATTTGAATGCTCAGTGCCAAGAACGTCTTGTTCATCCATTTACTGTTCATATCCATTTCACCATTTTAATTTTTATTACTGTTTTTCGTTTTATTTATTCTTGTAATACAGTCTCAGGAAGTTATGTTGATATTCCCCAAATTGTTCTGACTCTGTATTACGATTACGGTCCATACGGATCGTAGAAGCTTTATCAGCAATTTTGTCCATATAAAATTGTGGATACTGCATGTCAACCAAGGCATAGCGATTGATCGTAGCATCTTCTACATGACGCATATCTGATTCTTTTAATGCTAGAAAATTTTTGCGATATTGTTCAGGTACATTAATCAGGAACAAAGTGTTATTTTCCCAAATATCCTGAAAACGCCGTTCCTCAAAACTGATATTACCAAGTGCCGGATCTGCAACATAAACCCGGCCATTTTTATAACCTTTATAAACTACAAAATGCTTAAATCCCGCATAAGAAATCGGAACAATGGCAGGCTGATCTTGATTGACTAAATCTTTGAACTCTCCTCGATAGCCTCCACTTTCCAACCCTAAGGCTGAAACAAAGCGCTTCATATCAAGCAGAGAAAAACTACGGCGTTCAACAATTTTATCCGTTTCACCGAATTTCATTAGCCCACTCATGACTTGCTGCTCATCCAGCTGCGTACCGACATAACCATTGAGGAGGGTCGTCAGTGCTGCCGAACCACAACTATAATCATAAGCTTGACGTACAATGCCCTGAAACTGATCTAGAAGTGCCGGTTTTACTTCTACAGCTTCACGGTGCATACGCACAAAAGAGTCATTTCTTGAATCAAGAACTTCAGTATAGTGAACAGCCCCATTCGGCTGTTTTTTGATATCCAGAGCTTCTTTGGCAGCGTAATACATCAATGCCGAGCCCAACGCGATCTCTAACATAATTATTAACTTTTCTTATAATGGGCATGATGTGCCTATTTTTCTTTTTATAGAGCATTCACTCTACTTCCCTGTAACTAGAAAGATACCTGCTTTTTCAAAAAAATACAGTATTTTTTTTATTTTTTAGATAAGTGAGATAGTCATAAAAAAGCGCGTGTAAACACGCGCTTTTTTTTAAAAATAAAGATTAGTGGCCCGAAATAGTAATAATTGCGCCTTTAGTATAACTACCCTGAGCTTGAGAGTAGAAAGTTTGTAAACCTTGGACTTCCATATCACCAATTGATGATCTTGCTTCACGGTTACCTAAATGAATACCTTTAATGTATTGGTCTTTCGCCCCAGTATCATTACTTACAATACGAACATGCGCTGCCTTACCTAACTGAGCTGTAGTACCTACATAAGCATCGTTATATACAGAAATATCCTGGCTAATAGTTAAATCGTTTTTAGTTGCATCTGCGATTTTGATACTTTCAACAAAAATCTCACCAGCTTCACGTGTAGTCACTGGCGTTGTGCCTGCAAGCCCCACTGCTTTATTTTTAGACGAGTTATCTAAAATACCTAGGTTTTTAATTTCTAGACCACCAACCATTTTAGTATTCATCTTGATCATTGCACCTTGTGGAGCAGCACCCAGTTGAATATTGGCATTTATCACACCAGTTTTAACGTCAAAACCACTAATGATGTCGTTTACAACACCGGCACCACCTCGACGAATTGAATCTGGATCATCTGCACCAGATGCAGTTACACCAATTCGGCCAACTTTGATATCCAGACCAGATACTTGTGCAGCAACATTAATGAAAGGATTACCAGCACCAGCATCTGAATCAATCACCAAGTCAGCAAGGTTACGGGATGCAAGTAAATAGGCACCATTATTGTCATAATTGGCACCGATTACTACACCATAATGTTCTGTAGTTGTAGGATTTACACGATCAGCATCTGTAATAGCAGTATCACTGGTACCACGAATTACGATCGCACCTGCTGTAGAAGTACCTCCGAAACCCGCCTCATCTGCAACACCTTTTGGCGCTAAACCATCGTTATCATGGATAAATAATTTTTCAATAGCAATTTTCGAGATGCCGATACCAATTGTCAAACCGTCTTGACCCGTTGTTTCGCTTAGAGATGCATCATCCATTGCTTGCATCGCCATCGCATTGGCACTAAATGCAACTGAAGTCGCTAAAACTAATTTTGTAAATTTTTTCATTGTTTACTCTCCCAAGAGTACTATTTTTTTGGTTGTGAATTACTCAGTGTTTAGGCTGTATTTTTTATTTTCTGACAGCTTAAGCATCTTTCCTTGAGTAATTTGCTAGCCCACTTAAATTAGCGTCGAGTCAGTTTTTGATCAACTGTTGTTGGTCGCAATCTGTCGCTTACCGATAAACGGTATTTCATGATTTAAAAATATTTTCCTGACTTCTTGATATAAAATAGTGAGTCATATTGAACTCTCTATAACTGAATGACCGAAGCTCTCTATCATCGTCCCTTAAAGTTTGAATCACATCTAGTTGCAGATCTATTATCCGCATTGAAGACATTAGATCATCTGGTGTATTTAAATAATAATGGTCAGCCTTTTATTGCCTGCTGCGCTCAAGAATATTTTGTTGCGCAGACATCACAAATTCAGTCTTTTAAAAGAATAGGGATTGAACAGTATCAACCCAGCCCATCTGAATTTAATTTAGTGATTAATGCATTAAAAACTCCTCAAGAGAATGGCTTTCATGGAGGCTATGTTGGCTTTATCGGCTACGATTATGCGGCTCAACAATATATTCAGTATCCAGATCGTCCTCAACCTGGTTTATTTATTGGTCAATTTTCTTCCTACATTAGACCAACCCCTGATGGCTGGATGTTCTATAGTGATGATCCACAGGCAGAACAGATTTTCAATCATATTCAAAACCTACTTAATCAAGATAAAATTCACCCGACATTTCATTTAAAAAATCCTTGTACCTCACGCTGGACCAAATCTGTCTATACTCAGGCTTTTCAGAAAATTCAGGACTATATTGTTGCAGGTGACTGCTATCAGATTAATCTAACCCAAGAATTTAAAGGTCGTGCCCAAGGCTCCCTCTTAGCCACTGCCCAAGCATTCTGGACATTAACCGAAGCGCCCTATGCGGGTTATTTACGTATTGGTGATTTTGAATTACTCAGCTGCTCACCCGAGTTATTTATTGACTTCGAAAAAAATCGGAAAATTATCACCAAACCAATTAAAGGCACCATGCCACGCTATACAGATCCAGTGCTGGATGAACAATCTAAACAAACATTAAAAGCATCGGAAAAAGATCAGGCAGAAAATGTCATGATTGTGGATTTATTACGTAATGATTTAAGTGTGTATGCGGAAACAGGTTCGGTTAAAACACCCAAATTATTTAATATCGAAAGTTTTAATCAAGTACACCATATGGTGAGCGAAGTTGAAGCGACCTTAAAAGCAGATATCAATCCTTTCGAGGTGTTAATGTCAGCCCTACCAGGTGGCTCAATTACGGGTGCACCTAAAATTCGTGCCATGCAGATTATTGCTGAACTGGAAGGTGCAGCACGTGGGGCTTATTGTGGATCAATGGGTTATTTTAATTTTGATGGTACCGGTTCCTGGAACATTCTGATTCGTTCCATCCAAAAATATCAAGAAGATGTTTCTTTATGGGCGGGTGGTGGTATTACCATTTCTTCGGATTGTGATGCAGAATATCAAGAATGTTTTGATAAAGTTTCAGCGATGCTGGATCTGTTAAATACGTGGTATCAGCCTAAATAAATAAAAAGCGAATCATTTGATTCGCTTTTTTCTACAAATCCACCCTAACCCTCCTTTACTCAAAGAGGGAACTCCTCCCTTTTCAAAGAGAAGCTAGGAGGGATTTTAATCACACCAAAATCTCATTTTTTAGCGTATCGACTAAACGCTGATTTTGCTCATCTGTACCAATGGTAATTCTTAAGAACTGGTTAATACGTGGCTTGTTAAAATAACGCACGATAATGCCACGTTCACGCAACTCCCTTGCAAGCTCGCCTGCATCCGTAGATGGCAATGAGGCAAAAATAAAGTTGGCACTCGATGGTAAAACTTTAAAACCAAGCTCATTTAATTGAGACACCAACTTTTCACGACTGACGATAACTTTCTGATTCTGTGCTTCAAAGTAGGCCTGATCTTCAAATGAAGCGACCGCTGCAGCAATCGCAAAACGGTCCATCGGATAAGAGTTAAAGCTGTTTTTGACTGCTTCAAGTGCTACAATCAAATGTGGCTGGGCAATCGCGAAACCTACTCGCAGACCTGCAAGAGAACGTGACTTCGATGTGGTTTGACACACGACTAAATTTTCATATTTCTCAACCAGCTTGACTGCTGATTCGGCACCGAAGTCGACATAGGCTTCATCAATCACCACCACTGAATCCGGATTGGCTTGCAGAATTTCCTCAATCGCCGCTAAGCCCAGATCAATACTGGTCGGTGCATTAGGGTTAGTGATAATAATGCCACCATTAGCTTGTTTATAGTCATCTACCACAATTTCAAAGTCATCATTGAGTGGCAAGATTTTGGTTTTGACGCCAAAAAACTGACTATAAACCGGATAGAAACTATAAGTAATGTCTGGATAAAGGACAGGCTGTTCTTGAACAAAAAATGCTTTAAAGATATGTGCCAAAACTTCATCTGAGCCATTGCCGACAAAGACGGTTTCAACAGGTACATGTTGCTGTTTAGCGATTGCCTGTTTTAGCTCTGATGCATCCGGGTCAGGATACAGACGCAAAACATCCGCCGAATTCGCAAGTACCTTTTGAACTGCTTCTACCACTTTGGGTGATGGTGGATACGGATTTTCATTGGTATTAAGTTTTAAAATATTCTGGATTTTTGGTTGTTCGCCTGGGGTATACGGTTCTAATTCACGTACTTCAGGACTCCAAAAACGCATTTGTTCTGTTGTGATATTCATTTTATATTCTCTTTAAACCCTCTCCTAACCTCTCCCTGAGCCATATATGGCGCAAGAGAGGAATTTTCATTAATAAAGACACAAGATTTTTGTGGTTTAAATTCTCCTCTCCTTTTAGGAGAGGGTCAGGGAGAGGTTGTAATGCTATTTATGATTGATAACGATAACGTGCTGACTGTGCATGTGCATCCAAGTTCTCTTGTTGCGCCAAGATATCCGCAGTTTTTGCTAAAGTTTTTACACCTTCTTGTGAGCACATGATCAAACTTGAACGCTTCTGGAAATCATAGACACCAAGTGGCGATGAAAAACGCGCAGTACCTGAAGTTGGCAAGACATGGTTTGGCCCGGCACAGTAATCACCAATGGCTTCAGGCGTATAACGACCCATAAAGATTGCACCTGCATGACGAATGCTATCAGACATTGCTTCTGCATCATCTAAACATAACATCAAATGCTCAGGCGCTACCTGATTAATCAAATCTGACGCTTCTTGACGGTCTTTTACCAAGACTAAAGCACCACGATTGGCAATCGAAGTACGGGCAATTTCCGCCTTCGGTAATGTTGCCAAGTGCATTTCAATCGCCTGTTCAACGGCATTTAGCAACTGTTCATCTGGTGTGATGAAAATGGCTTGTGCCACAGTGTCATGCTCAGCTTGCGAAAGTAAATCCATCGCCAGCCATTCAGCATTATTTTGGCCTTCGGCATATACCAGAATTTCAGAAGGCCCTGCAATCATATCAATCCCGACTTGACCAAATACTGCTCGCTTCGCAGCCGCCACAAAACGGTTCCCCGGACCTGTGATTTTATCAACCGGTGGGACAGTTTCGGTACCATAAGCCAATGCCGCAACTGCTTGCGCGCCACCAATCGTAAAGACACGCGTTACACCTGCCAGATATGCAGCCGCCAATACCAATGGATTTAAATCACCATTCGGCGCAGGCACTACCATAATAATTTCCGGCACACCCGCCACATGTGCAGGCACCGCATTCATCAACACAGAAGATGGATAAGACGCCAAACCACCGGGTACATAGATTCCCACACGATCCAGTGGGGTCACTTTTTGACCTAGCGTATTGCCCAAGGCATCCACATAGGTCCAACCATCCTGTTTTTGTACCTGGTGAAACTCACGCACGCGTGCTGCAGCAAGCTCTAAAGCTTCGCGTACCTCAGTCGTTAGCCCCTCAAAGGCAGCTTGTAGTTGTTCTTGGCTTAACTCTAGATCTGAAAATTGATGCGCCGGATGTCGATCGAACTGTTGAGTGAGTTTAAGAACTTGAGCATCACCATACTGACGAACATCAGCAATAATTTGATCTACAGTTTTTAAAAGTTCAGGATCATTAACAGTTTCAAAAGCCAACAAGTCAGCAAATGCTTGCTTGAAGTTTTGATCTTGGGTCGATAAACGTCGCATCAATTTACCCATCAGGTTTGAATTCGAAGGCTTTAGTTTACCTGTTTTCCAGACTTTTGTCGGCAGCTATAGTGCTCTAGCCCTATGAGTTTTATTGGAAATAACTTTTGGTAAAATTGATGAAAGAATTTACATCGTATTTATGTTCAATCGAATAAAAAAACCGCCCTGAAAGGACAGCTTTTTTAAATAGCAAGCTTAAGCCTGTTTGGCCTTTTCACGTTCTTCTACTGCTTTTTCAAGCTGTGCCAGAATCGGATTTAACAACGCTTGCTTACGCTTGAAGCTAGCTTTGTTTACGATTAAACGTGAAGACACTTTACAGATTTCTTCAAGTGGCTCTAAGCCATTGGCACGCAAAGTATTGCCTGTATCTACGACGTCAACAATGTAATCGCCCAGACCAACCAGTGGTGCAAGTTCCATGGAGCCATACAGCTTGATCACATCAACCTGCTCACCCAAGCTGGCATAGTATTGACGGGTCAAATTCACGTACTTGGTCGCAATTTTTAAGCGACCTTTAGGACGTTGCATCCCCACCTTACCGGCGGTCATCAATTTACATACCGCAATTTTCAGATCCAATGGTTCATAGACATTTTGCGCGCCATGTTCCATCAATACATCTTTACCGGCCACACCAATATCGGCTGCACCATTTTCAACATAAGTCGGTACATCTGAAGCACGTAAAATTAAGATACGAACCTGTTTATGCGTGGTCGGGAAAATCAGTTTACGAGACTTATCAGGATCTTCTAAAAGATTAATCCCTGCTGTTTCTAGCAAAGGTAAAGTCTCTTTTAAGATACGCCCCTTACTTAATGCCAAAGTTAAACCATGATCAAAATTGCCCATTACGTCAAAGTTTGGATCATCGTTTCTCATATCGCTCATTAATTTACTCGCTTAATTTGGGCACCTAAACTTTGTAACTTTGCTTCTACATCTTCATAACCGCGGTCAATATGATAAATGCGGTCAATCAGCGTTTCACCTTCAGCGGCAAGTGCTGCCAACACCAAAGAGAACGAAGCACGTAAATCTGTTGCCATTACGGGTGCAGCTGAAAGTTTTTCTACACCCGTTACCACAGCATCATTACCTTCAACCTGAATATTGGCGCCCATACGTGCCAATTCAGGAACATGCATGAAACGGTTTTCAAAAATCGTTTCAGAAATTGTTGCAAAGCCTTGAGCAATGGCATTCACAGCCATAATCTGGGCTTGCATATCGGTTGGAAATTCCGGATGCGGTAGAGTCTGGAAACTGACAGCTTTCGGACGTTTACCCAGCATATCCAGTTCAATCCAGTCGTCACCACGGGTCACTTCTGCGCCCATTTCTTCAAACTTGTCCAGCACCGCTTCCATCAGGGACGGATCGGTATGCGTGGTTTTGATACGACCGCCAGTGATCGCTGCCGCTGCCAGATATGAACCGGTTTCAATCCGGTCAGCAACAACCGCATATTCACAACCATGCAGACTTTCGACACCAGTCACGATTAAAGTATCAGTATCCAGACCTTCAATCTTGGCACCCATCTTGATCAGCATTTGCGCAAGATCAGTGATCTCAGGTTCACGTGCTGCATTGCGAATCGTGGTCACACCATCGGCCAACACGGCAGCCATCAGAATATTTTCTGTTCCACCTACAGTCACCATATCAAAAACGACTTCGCCACCTTTCAGGCGACCATCGACTTTGGCATGTACATAACCGGCTTCCACTTCAATCTCGGCGCCTAAAGCTTCTAAAGCTTTTAAGTGCTGATCCACAGGACGGGAACCAATCGCACAACCGCCTGGCAAAGACACTTTTGCACTACCATAACGCGCCAATAATGGACCAAGCACCAAAATAGAAGCACGCATAGTTTTTACGAGCTCATACGGTGCGAACTGGTTATCTAATGTAGACGTATCAGCAACAACCGTATCGCCTTCATAAGTCATGGTGATCCCAAGACCAGCAATCAGCTTCACCAACGTATTGACATCTTTTAGATTAGGAACATTTCTCAGCGTAATCGGGGTATCAGCAAGAATCATTGCTGCCAATAATGGAAGTGCTGCGTTCTTTGCACCAGAAATGCGCACTTCACCTTCGAGCTTGATACCGCCCTGAATTAAAAATTTATCCATTAAATGATTAAGCTCCAAATAAGCTTACTTTGCGCCATTCTTCTTTTGTCATCGCGCGAATCGTTACTGCGTGAACTGCACCACTGGCAATATGGGCATTGAGAGGAGCATAAACAGCTTGTTGGCGTGCAACTGGACGCTTACCTTCAAATTGATCATCCACAATACGGAGATCAAATTTTCCGCCCTGACCACTCACAGCAACATCCGCCTCTGGAAAAGCGGCTTCTAAAATTTCAGCGAGCTGTTCATTATTCATCACAAGACCTCTTATAGGACTAAGGGTGTAAAACGAGCCATTTTACTATAAATAGCAAAAATAATTCATGGATCCATACATTATATATATAAAAAAAAGAGGCTTTTAAAACCTCTTTTTCATCATTTGTCCTTTATAGGGCTAAAGGATGCTGCTGTAAATGCATTTCCCGGTATCGATCAATCTGCCGTTTCAATTTTTCGGTCAATATTTTAATTGAGGTATACATATCATCTGCGGTGGCGTGAGCAAAAAATTCAATGCCCGGTAATCGGATAATAGCCTCTGCGATATGATTACTACTGCCCTTTCTAGAGCGTTTATCAATTTGATGATCTTTCGAGAGTTTCACTTGCATACTATTCACCTGATCTAGGTGCTTCGTCATCTGTGAAAACTTGGTTTTTATACTTTCTTCAATAGCTGGCGTAATCGATAAATGATGTCCACGAATTGTTATTTGCATAGTTCTATCCCTCACCTTCGTTAGGATTAGAAGAGTCACAATATAAAATAATTTAAATACAGCAACTTATAAATAAAATATCCGTATTTTAAGTCCTGGATCAAATCATTTTACTGCTCCTCAAAAGAAAAAAAGATTCATTATGCTGTCATAATGAATCTCTAGAATAGCCAGATTTCAAATTTTAGATCAAGACTTTTCGTTCAGAAGATGAAGGAATATGTAACGATTCACGATATTTCGCCACCGTACGTCGTGCCACATCAATGCCTTCATCTTTTAACATATTGGCAAGTGCATTATCAGACAGAGGCTTACGGGCATTTTCTTCGGAAATCAGTTTTTTGATTTTGGCACGAATAGCAGTAGAAGATGCTTCACCACCTGAAGTAGTCCCGACATGACTCGAGAAGAAATATTTCAACTCGAACAATCCACGTGGGGTCAGCATATATTTATTGGTGGTTACACGAGAAACTGTAGATTCATGCAATTCGACTTCTTCGGCAATATCTCTTAAAACCAGAGGTTTCATGCCTTCCGCCCCAATTTCCAAGAACATTTTTTGATGTTCTACAATACAAGTCGCGACTTTCAATAAGGTTTTATGCCGTTCATCGATACTTTTGATAAAGTTCTTCGCTTCCAGCATCTGATTACGCAGGTACTGATTATCATCGCTTTGATCTGCACGACGAATCATTTTGGCATAAAAAGAATTGACGCGTAACTTTGGCAGTACATCCGAGTTTAAATTGACTTGCCAGCAGTTATTCTTTTTCATCACCACAACATCTGGCACCTGATAATCCGATTCCTTGTTTTCAAATTCCAGACCTGGATGCGGTTTTAAGGTTTTTAGCAAATCTACGGCACAGCGCAACTGTTCTGGATTTAAGCCAGTCTGTTTGATCAGCTTAGGAAGCTCATTGGTAATCAACAATTCATAATGTTGCAGAAGTTTGATCGCATCATTTCGGCAAGGGGTTGACGCAGGTAAATTATCAAGTTGAACCAATAGGCATTCTGCCAAGCTTCTAGAACCTACACCTACCGGATCCAAACGCTGGATATGCTTTAATACAACGGCAACCTCATCATCTTCAATTTCTTCTTCAGACCCCATAGAAGAGAGTAAATGTTGTACTGATGCAGTAATTTCACTCAACTCAGCATCTAAAAAACCTTTGTCGTCCAAAGAATCGACTATGCAATAAGCGATTAATTTATCAACCTGTGAAAAATTCAGCAGATTAATTTGTTCTAGCATATATTCTTGCAGGCTCTGATGCCCTTGACGATTATCTTCACGCTCTTCGAACTCGGCTGCCCCCAGACTTGTAGGTTGATGGGTATAGACATCATCCCAATCGGTATCTACAGGTAAGTCATCAGGCAGATGATCGGCATTAAGTTCATTGGTTAGATCGTGATTTTCATTATTTGATTCAATTGTAGATAAGCTTTCCAGGGTAATTTGCTCTTCAACTTTTTCTAATAGAGGATTACTATCAAGTTGCAATTGAACTTCTTGCTCCAATTCCAGACTTGAAAGTTGTAATAGCCGAATTGCTTGCTGTAATTGTGGAGTTAATGACAGCGAGTTCGCAATTTTTATGCCCACTGATAATCTCATTGTTACCCCCTTAATAGAAAATCCCGTTTTATAAGCAATTTTTATGCCGTTTTATTTTTTATAACATAGATTTACCAAAAAACATACAAATTGGATTTTAAATTTCTAGTCTTTCGCGACTAATAATTGTTTAAATACTTAATTTTTCGCATAAAAAAACACCCCCAAGCCTTGGCTTGAGGGTGTTTTCGAATAATGAGCTGGCGATGACTTACTCTCACATGGGTAACCCCACACTACCATCAGCGCTAAGAGGTTTCACTTCTGAGTTCGGGAAGGGATCAGGTGGTTCACTCTTGCTATGGTCGCCAGCACAACTGGTATGATTACTTACTGAGGTCTTATGGTTGCCTTAGCTTTCTTCAAATCTTGCACTCTGTTCAAAGCAGTGCTTTGAACATCGTTCATTAACAGATATATCTGAGTTGCAGTAGTTTGTTCGATTAGCTTAACTAAATCAAGGCTTCGTCTGATCGTTAGATCAATATGAAATCAATTGATGCTTTATATACAACTGTTTGGGTGTTGTATAGTCAAGCCTCACGAGCAATTAGTATTGGTCAGCTTCACATATCACTATGCTTCCACATCCAACCTATCAACGTCGTAGTCTTCAACGGCTCTTTAGGAGACATAAAGTCTCGGGGAAATCTTATCTTGAGGTAGGCTTCCCGCTTAGATGCTTTCAGCGGTTATCCCTTCCGAACATAGCTACCCGGCGATGCCACTGGCGTGACAACCGGTACACCAGAGGTTCGTCCACTCTGGTCCTCTCGTACTAGGAGCAGATCCTCTCAAATTTCCAACGCCCACGGTAGATAGGGACCGAACTGTCTCACGACGTTCTAAACCCAGCTCGCGTACCTCTTTAAATGGCGAACAGCCATACCCTTGGGACCTGCTTCAGCCCCAGGATGAGATGAGCCGACATCGAGGTGCCAAACACCGCCGTCGATATGAACTCTTGGGCGGTATCAGCCTGTTATCCCCAGAGTACCTTTTATCCGTTGAGCGATGGCCCTTCCATACAGAACCACCGGATCACTAAGACCTACTTTCGTACCTGCTCGACTTGTGGGTCTCGCAGTTAAGCGCGCTTTTGCCTTTATACTCTACGCGTGATTTCCGACCACGCTGAGCGCACCTTCGTACTCCTCCGTTACTCTTTAGGAGGAGACCGCCCCAGTCAAACTACCCACCAGACATGGTCCTCGTCCCGGATAACGGGACAGAGTTAGAACCTCAATATTACCAGGGTGGTATTTCAAGGACGGCTCCATCGCAACTAGCGTCGCGACTTCAAAGCCTCCCACCTATCCTACACAAGTAAGATCAAAGTTCAATGTCAAGCTGCAGTAAAGGTTCACGGGGTCTTTCCGTCTAGCCGCGGGTACACCGCATCTTCACGGCGAATTCGATTTCACTGAGTCTCTGCTGGAGACAGCGCCCCCATCATTATGCCATTCGTGCAGGTCGGAACTTACCCGACAAGGAATTTCGCTACCTTAGGACCGTTATAGTTACGGCCGCCGTTTACTGGGGCTTCGATCAAGAGCTTCGCTTACGCTAACCCCATCAATTAACCTTCCAGCACCGGGCAGGCATCACACCCTATACGTCCACTTTCGTGTTTGCAGAGTGCTATGTTTTTAATAAACAGTTGCAGGGGCCTGGTTTCTGAGGCTGTCGCCCGCTCAAGGAGCAAGTCCTATCACAGACAACAGCGTACCTTCTCCCGAAGTTACGGTACCATTTTGCCTAGTTCCTTCAGCAGAGTTCTCTCAAGCGCTTTGGTCTACTCGACCTGACCACCTGTGTCGGTTTCGGGTACGATTCCTGTGTAACTGAAGCTTAGAGACTTTTCCTGGAAGCATGGTATCAGCCACTTCACTGTACAAGTACAGCTTGCTATCAGTTCTCAGCATAGAG
>NZ_KB850179.1:1463613-1572136 GCF_000369745.1 Acinetobacter sp. CIP 64.7
CGTATTCACCGCGGCATTCTGATCCGCGATTACTAGCGATTCCGACTTCATGGAGTCGAGTTGCAGACTCCAATCCGGACTACGATCGGCTTTTTGAGATTAGCATCCTCTCGCGAGGTAGCAACCCTTTGTACCGACCATTGTAGCACGTGTGTAGCCCTGGTCGTAAGGGCCATGATGACTTGACGTCGTCCCCGCCTTCCTCCAGTTTGTCACTGGCAGTATCCTTAAAGTTCCCGGCTTAACCCGCTGGCAAATAAGGAAAAGGGTTGCGCTCGTTGCGGGACTTAACCCAACATCTCACGACACGAGCTGACGACAGCCATGCAGCACCTGTATGTAAGTTCCCGAAGGCACCAATCCATCTCTGGAAAGTTCTTACTATGTCAAGACCAGGTAAGGTTCTTCGCGTTGCATCGAATTAAACCACATGCTCCACCGCTTGTGCGGGCCCCCGTCAATTCATTTGAGTTTTAGTCTTGCGACCGTACTCCCCAGGCGGTCTACTTATCGCGTTAGCTGCGCCACTAAAGCCTCAAAGGCCCCAACGGCTAGTAGACATCGTTTACGGCATGGACTACCAGGGTATCTAATCCTGTTTGCTCCCCATGCTTTCGCACCTCAGTGTCAGTATTAGGCCAGATGGCTGCCTTCGCCATCGGTATTCCTCCAGATCTCTACGCATTTCACCGCTACACCTGGAATTCTACCATCCTCTCCCATACTCTAGCCAACCAGTATCGAATGCAATTCCCAAGTTAAGCTCGGGGATTTCACATTTGACTTAATTGGCCACCTACGCGCGCTTTACGCCCAGTAAATCCGATTAACGCTTGCACCCTCTGTATTACCGCGGCTGCTGGCACAGAGTTAGCCGGTGCTTATTCTGCGAGTAACGTCCACTATCCAAGAGTATTAATCTCGGTAGCCTCCTCCTCGCTTAAAGTGCTTTACAACCAAAAGGCCTTCTTCACACACGCGGCATGGCTGGATCAGGGTTCCCCCCATTGTCCAATATTCCCCACTGCTGCCTCCCGTAGGAGTCTGGGCCGTGTCTCAGTCCCAGTGTGGCGGATCATCCTCTCAGACCCGCTACAGATCGTCGCCTTGGTAGGCCTTTACCCCACCAACTAGCTAATCCGACTTAGGCTCATCTATTAGCGCAAGGCCCGAAGGTCCCCTGCTTTCTCCCGTAGGACGTATGCGGTATTAGCATCCCTTTCGAGATGTTGTCCCCCACTAATAGGCAGATTCCTAAGCATTACTCACCCGTCCGCCGCTAGGTAATGTAGCAAGCTACTTTTCCCCGCTCGACTTGCATGTGTTAAGCCTGCCGCCAGCGTTCAATCTGAGCCATGATCAAACTCTTCAGTTTAATACTATGTAGCACCTTAAAGGGTGCCAATCTTGGCTCATCAATTTTCTGACAAATATTTCTCAAATAAACTTCGAGTAATTTCTACCATCAATCAATGAAAATAATTTCGATCAATCAACCAGTAAAAATCCACACAAGTTGTTCTTCATAATCTCTTAATGATCTTCTTGCTAATTCGTCACCAGCAAGCTAGGTCGGCTATATTACTCTCTATCTCTAGAAAGTCAACCAGTAATGAAAACTATTTTTCAAACTTATCAAATAAAACCCAACTTAATTAAACTTAACTAAGCCACTGTTTTATCAGAAGTTTTAATCTTCATCACCGCCGATGGATGTGCATTCTACAGCATTTCAGAGCCCGTGCAACACCTTTTTCAAGAAAATCATTTTGTATGTATATTTTTTAAGCTTTTCGTGTGTTTTCATTCATTTTTTATACAAATTTGCTTAAATGATGTCTATTCGTGAATATAACGTTTATTATTTTTATACTAATAAGTAGTGCTACTTACACAGAAAAGGCCTCAGGTTACCTTATGCATCGTTCTATTTACTTATCTATATGCTTATTTTCTTTAGCTTCAAGCGCACATGTTTTCGCCGAGGCGGCCACCAGTGTGGAAAATCTGGAAAACGAGCCTGCAAAAACGCCGCTTAGAACAAAAATCTCGACCAAAGCGCAACAATTACAAACGCAACTGAAAGTTGATGCCAGTGCAGCACAGGCTGAAGAAGTTAAAGATCCTTTTCAACCGTTAAATAGAAAGATCTATCAGTTTAATGATGCGATTGACCGCACCGTGGTACGTCCCATAGCCGTACAATATGTGGAAAAAGTTCCTCAAGATGTTCGTGGCAGCTATACCCAGTTCCGCAGTAACCTAGGTGAACCTTGGAATGTGGTGAATCAGCTGATTCAAGGTCGTCCTGCCCGCGCTGCTAAATCCCTAGGTCGTTTTACCATTAACACCTTAACAACTTTAGGACTGGCTGATCCAGCGCGTCGCCTGGGCTTGAGTCATAAAGAGGAAAAATTTGGAATTACCTTAGGTTATTATGGCGTGCCTTCTGGCCCTTATATCATGTTGCCATTTTTAGGTCCAAGTTCTGTCCGTGGCGTAATCGGTACTGCTGTAGATAGTCAAGCTCGTCCACAAAAATACATTCTCGAAGATGAAGATGGACTTTACTGGACTGATCAGTTTTGGCGTGCCATCGATACCCGTTCAGAAATACTGGACGTTGAAGGAGTGCTGACTGGCGATCGCTATGCGCAGATTCGCGATATTTATTTACAACGTACCAATTATGCAATTGCAGAAAAGAAAGGTACAGAACAAGATACGCTTTTCCTAGAAGATGATTTTGAAGATGACAATTCTGATGATGCACCTTCTAGTGATAGCAACATTGAATCTTCAAACGAAGATCTTTAAGTTTAAGCTTCATGTATGATTGCTAGTGAAAATCTGTTCGCTAGCAATACTTTGCTTGTTATAGTACATCTTATAGCCAATCCTGGGATTGAATCACTTTTTTATGTATTTCATTCAACCGACTCGTGATATTCCTTACTTAGATCAAGTACTTGATACGCTTCCTCATGTTCAGATGATCTATCTGGATGATCATGAACTGTATGACTCTACGATTATTGCGATTGCAGATGTACATGATTATCTGAAATATAAGTGGAATCTGCCTACGATTGTACTGGCCTTAGAAAATGAAGGTACTGCTTTGGCTCAGGCCTGGGAACAAGGTGCTTTAGCCGGCTGGATCTGGAACAAGCTTCCCGAGAATCCAGATCTGGCATTACAAAAAATTGATGCACAATATAAGCGTAACCAGGATAGCCGTGACCTGCCTTCTGCTGCAGAACTACAAAAAAAATTGTTACCGAATCCGATTGAACTGACCAATTACGAGGTCGAAACCTATTTTCAGCCTTCAGCCTATCTTTCAGGGGATTGGTATGATTATTGGAAAATCAGCGACAAAGAAGTGATTTTCTATTTGGCCGATGTATCCGGACATGGCGTCACCAGTAGTTTGCTCACGTCCTGGATGGCAGCTTTCCATGGTCGCTCCAAGACGCCGCGCGAGCTGATCAAGAAGCTGAACGGTATGCTGATGCAGGAAAATATTGAAAAGCACATCACCATGATTGCCGGGATTCTTAATCTGGAAACCCATGTATTAAAATGGTCCAGCGCTGGACATTATCCTCCACCGATTATATTTGAACCCAATCAAGAACCTAAAATCCTCTCTTCCAGCAGTTTCCCTTTGGGCTTAACCGAAGATCTTGAAGTTGAGGAAAATGAATGGGTATTAAGTCGCAATGCGCGCTTTATTATCTGTTCGGATGGCGCACTGGAACCTTTTGATGGTGGTTTAAATGAACAATTCTCGCAATTATTACACCATTTGCAGAATCAATCTTTTCAGGCTCCGGAACATGTGGCTGACGATATCGCCTTTTTAAGCTTTATCCGCGTAAATTAGCAGTATATTTACAGGCTTTATAAGCACTTAATTTGATTACTACTTTCAGCCACTTGAGTATCAATACACCCTATGGGATAATTTAATATCCTTCTCTGCAAATGGCATTTATATGTCAACAGGTCATGTTGAATATGCAAGTCTGAATGGAACGCATATTTTTAAGCTTATCGGCGAAGTGCGTGCCCAATCTTGTATTAGTCTAGACAAATTACTGAACAAAATTGAACAGCAAGACAACGTAGTTGGCGCTATCGTTGATCTCACCGAAACCAGTTTCATTGACAGTACCGTACTGGGTGTTTTAGCGAAACTAGGACTCAAACTCAAGCAAGTACACAATATTCAGGCTGTCATGCTTTCTACCAATTCTGACATTACCACTTTGGCCAACAGTATGGGATTGAGCCAAGTGTTTGTGATTCTGAATTATTGTGGTGATCCAAATGTCTGCACACGTGCGCTGATGGAAGAATATGTCACGCATCAAAATATGCTGAATACGGTTCTGGATGCGCATAAAACCTTGATGAAACTGAATCAAAGCAATCAGAACATGTTTGAACCTTTAGTCAAACAGCTACAGAAAGAGCAAGACAATTTAGATAAAATTTCCGAGCAAAAGGTATAACCATCTTATAAGAGGACCCTATGACTTTACTTTCTGTTGTACAAATGAATTCTCAAAATGAAATTGATGCCAATTTCGTGGAGATTGAATCTTTAATTCAACAAAGTAAGGCCAATGGAGCTGAACTGATTGTTTTCCCGGAAAACTTTGTCTGTTTTGCCGCAGGAAAACAGCGTGAAACTGCTGCACAATTTGAAGTGATTCAGCAGCGTCTGGAACAACTTGCCCATCAATATGACACCTGGATCGTCGCTGGTACATTACCCTGCCCTTATCGTCCGGATGGTTCGATCATTGAAGATGGCCGCGTGCGTACCGTTAGCCTGTGTATCAGTCCGGAACGGACCGAAGCGCGTTATGACAAAATTCACTTGTTTGATGTGCAAGTCGGTGATGCTGTAGGCGGTTATCAGGAATCCAAGTTCTTTGAGCCCGGCACAGATGTTGTCGTAGCCAAAACCCCTTTTGGTAATATTGGTTTAATGGTCTGTTATGACCTGCGTTTTCCGGAACTAGCGTTAAATCTACGAGCCAAAGGTGCAAACCTCTTGACCGCACCTTCTGCTTTTACCTATACCACAGGTGAAATGCACTGGCAGCTTCTTCTGCAAACACGTGCTCTAGATAGCCAATGTTCGGTGCTTGGTGCAGCTCAACAAGGCTGGCATGGAGAAAAACGCCAGACTTGGGGACATGCAGCCGCCACCAATAGTCGTGGACAACTTCTTAATATGATCCATGCAGAAGGTGCTCAACTCATCACCGTCGACTTTGATTTAAATGAACAGCAAAAAGTGCGTGAATCCATGCCTTTAATGCAACACCGTAGACTTCTTCAACTTTCCTGAATCGTTTCATTTGCTTGCATAAAATAACAAAATCCCTGCTTATTCTTCAGGTGAAATCACCGAGCATAGAAGCTCTACGAAAAATAAACAGGGATTTAACTCATGTCATTAGAAAAAGCCGTCTATACCGCACATGCCAAAGCCACAGGGGGCCGTGATGGCCGCGCCATTTCTAACGATCAGATTCTGGACGTCCAATTGGCCGTACCTAAAGAAATGGGGGGACCAGGCGGTGGAACCAATCCTGAACAGCTCTTTGCCGCAGGTTATTCCGCCTGTTTCTTGGGTGCAATGAAATTTGTTGCCAATCGTGACAAGCTCAATATCAGTAAAGATGCCTATATTGAAGGTGATGTTGGGATTGGTCCGATTCCTACCGGGTTCGGGATCGAAGTGACATTAAACATCCATCTTGAAGGCATGGATCAGGAAGAAGCAAAAAAACTGGTGGATGCTGCGCATATTGTCTGTCCATACTCAAATGCGACCCGTAATAATATTGATGTGAACTTAAACGTAATTACTTAATTTTTTTATTTAACAGCTATCCTGAAAAAAGTTTCAGGATAGCTAGACTTCAATTATAAATTTCAAAATTTACCCGCTTCATCTTTTGTCAAAAGCTACTTCTCTTCCCCACTTGAAAACTGCAGCAAAAACTTAAGAAATTATATATAATGATTCTTATTTACATTTATTCGATTTATATTGATGTTAAAACTAGTTCTTCTGAATTCTCTCCTGCTCCTCACTGCTACAACCTCTTTTGCAGATCTTTATCTCTCAGAAAAAATCCGTCCGAAAATAAAATCTCTGCTCAATACTGAAATTGAACGCCTACCCATTCCTGCAACACCCAACAATATGATTCTGCCTGAATTTGGTAAAGGGATTATTGGCTGGGGCGCTGGCCCCAAAGATGCTGAAGCCCGTTTTCTCAATATTACTCAGGCAGATGTTGAAACAATGAAACAGGAAGGACTGAGTTTAGCAATGGCACAAGCCTGGCAGAACTTTTATGAAAATGAAACTCTGCGTAATCCGGGAAATCCGACTGCACCTTTTCGTGCACAACTCATGAAAAAAATCGTCAGTCTCTGGTAAATGTCCAAAAGTCCTGACGATCATTATGATAAAGCGAGCAGATTAAAAAATTATTCTACTGCTTCGTTGGTTACTCGCAATACTTCTTCAATCGTGGTTTTTCCGGCCAATACTTTACGCAGACCATCATCACGAATGGAACCTGACTGCTGACGTGCATAGCTTTCGATTTCATATTCAGCCGCATTGCCATGAATCAAACGGCGCATATGATCATCGACTGGCACAATTTCATAAATCGCGGTACGACCACTAAAGCCAGTATTGCCACAACGTTCACAGCCTTGAGGTTGCGGTAATTTTAAATCTTGGGGATGCTCAATATTGCCAAATAGATTCTTCTCGAAAGCATCTGCTTCATGCCAAGTCGCGCAATGTGGACACAAGGTACGCACCAGACGTTGGGCAATTACCCCGATTAAAGAACTGGAAAGCAAAAATGGTTCAATTCCCATATCTTTCAGACGCGTAACCGCACCAATCGCGGTATTGGTGTGCAAGGTGGATAACACCAGATGTCCAGTCAGGGATGCCTGTACCGCAATTTCTGCCGTTTCCAGATCACGAATCTCACCGACCATGACCACATCCGGGTCCTGACGTAACATCGCTTTTAACGCACGGGCAAAGGTCATATCCACTTTGGTATTGACCTGCGTTTGTCCAATGCCTTCCAGCTGATATTCAATCGGATCTTCAGCTGTGAGGATATTCTTGGAACCGTCATTCAGGTCAGAAAGTGCCGCATACAAGGTGGTGGTTTTACCCGAACCGGTCGGGCCAGTCACCAGAATAATCCCGTGCGGGCGATGTACTAAGGTCTTGAGTCGATCATAGTCATTATTCATCAGACCCAAATGGGTCATGTTCAAACGGCCGGCCTGCTTGTCCAGCAAACGCATCACCACCCGCTCCCCATAAGAAGATGGCAAGGTGGATACACGGACATCGACTTCACGTCCGGCCAAGCGTAATGAAATACGGCCATCTTGAGGAATACGCTTTTCGGCAATATCCAGTTTGGCCATGACTTTAATCCGTGAAACCAGAAGCGGTGCCAGTTCACGGCGTGGCTGTACAATTTCGCGTAACTGGCCATCGACCCGTAAACGCACCGACAGTTTTTTCTCAAAAGATTCAATATGAATATCGGAAGCCCCGACACGAATCGCCTCTGAGAGCAATGCATTGATCAGCCGCACAATCGGCGCATCATCTTCCTGATCCATCAGGTCTTCAGCTTCAGGTACGGAATCAGCCAGGCTGAGTAAATCCGGATGATCTTCCAGACCGGCAGCGACCTGTTGCGATTCGCCGCTATCGCCGGCAAAACTGGAACTGAGTAACTGGTTAAATTCCTGTTCGCTACAGAGTTGAAAATGAGCCGGATAACCGAGCAGACGGCGAGCTTCCTGCAATGCAAGCATCGAGGTATTGTCACGACGCAGAATAAAGGCCTGATCTCCCTCATAACGCAACAGCACACCATGGCGCTTGGCGAAGCTATATGGGATTTGTAATTGTTTAAGTACTTGCATCGCGGATTATAATAATGATGAAAAAATTTAAATTGAGTGTACTCTAAGCATATGACAGCGTGAAGTATGTTTTCAAAGATTTAGCAAGAAAGGGTGCCAAGATTGCCGCGAGATAAAGATGAATTAATCCCGAATACAGCAAAAATGCGCTGGTGGGGAGAACAGAATTTTGAAATAAATCAGTCTAAAGCCTGGCAGTTTGGCTCCTTGCTGTTTCGGCTGACCCGAGGGATTCAGGAATGGCGACTGGAATATTTCCGCCCTTCTGTGCAATATGATTATGAACAGCAATGGCATCAGATTGATGATCCGAATTTTGCCTTTCCCCCACCTGTGAAAATTGAACGCTATATGTTCAAATCCACGCAAAAAAAATTGCAACTGATGCCACGTCTTGCAGACCGTTCTGTGGTGATTAAACCAGTCGATCCGATTTATATTCCTGCTGGACAGCGCGGTACGCTTTATATCAGCACGCCCTTATGGATTGCCGGTTTTGTCGAGGGTCAACGCGAACCGATTTTCGATTTACCGGTAATCTTGCCAAAAGACACTTGGTTTGGACCTAATCACCGTTCGGGGGAAATCTGCTACGCCACCGCAGTTGATGGCAGAACCGAACTGAAACAGTTACATCCGCGAGCCTTTCGTGCAGTCACGCCAATTGAGTTTCACAATACCAGTAACCAGCAATTGCGCTTTGACCGAATGAATGTGCCAGTGCCTGCCCTGCCGCTTTTTTACAGTGAAAGTACCGGCCGCTTATGGACCTCGCAAATCCGCGTTTTGCATGAAAGTTCGGACCGTCCACCACGGATTCGGGTCGAAAACCGCACGCCACCAAATGCTGGTGAAGTGGCCTATCTGCATCCACCGCGTGATCCAGCAGGTGCATTATTTAATATGTTTGATTCATTTTTCTAAGGGCGTCTGATGCCAAGTTCAAATATTCCGACCGAAGTCACCAACAGCCTGAAGGGAGTATTTACCAATATCAATACCGATCGTTTGACCGAAGTTTTGGTGGCGGTGGTGTTGTGCTTTATTGGTTTCCTGATTGCGCGCTTTATTTCCAATACCTTTATTCGCACCATTGGTGTACGTTTTAATGCTCATCAAAAACTGGTCTGGCGCCGCGGGATTTTCTATTTTATCTTCCTGTTGTTTGTGATGGCCAGCCTCAAGGAAGCCGGTTTTAAACTCAGTGTCTTCCTCGGCGCTGCCGGGATTTTAACGGTCGCACTGGGTTTCGCTTCGCAAACATCAGCATCCAACCTGATCAGTGGCCTGTTCCTGATTGGTGAAGGTTCTTTTGAAGTCGGTGATACCATCCAGATTACCTTGATTCGTGGACATACCATTGAAGGTGAAGTGATCTCGATTGATCTGCTCTCGGTTAAACTGTTGACCCAAGATAATATCTATGTGCGTTTGCCAAATGAACAACTGATTCGGGCGCCAGTACAAAACCTGTCAAAATTTCCGATACGGCGGATTCCGATTACCTTGGCAATCAATTTCCATGAAGATATTATCAAGGTGCGCGAAGTTCTGCTGGATGTTGCCAACAAGTATCCACTGGTTCTGGCCGACCCGAAACCTGCAGTCACCGTTACCGCTTTCCGTGAATCTTCGATTGAACTGCTGTTTGCAGTGTGGTGCCAACAGGAAAACTACCTGAAAGTTCGTGATGAAATGCAGGAACGGATTCGCAACGGCTTTGTCGATAACCAGATTGAAATTCCGGTGCCGAAAATGGGCTTTGTCGATCACCCACTTTCCCGCCCTTTGGAAAATGAAGAAATCGATCAATATGCCAATGAAAAGACCCTCAAAAGAGAGCCTGATCTGAAATAACCCTTAGATTCCCTCTCCTTTTTAAAGGAGAGGGTTAGCGAGAGGATTCAAAGCTCCTTCTCCGGCATCGGCGCAATATAAGCAATCAGCAGCATCACCCCACCCGCCAGCAAGAAGGAAATCACCCGGGTCAGGGTGCCAATATGTGACAGGTCAAATAGTACGAGTTTCAAAGTCACAATCACCAGAATACTGCCACCTAAAATCCACATCGGTTTCAGTTTTCTGAGTGTTGCTGTCCACATGGTGATCCAGGCCAGCAATACCCAGAGTATGGTCAGACTAAGTTGAACTGTTGCATTGCTCCATAATGCCAGCTCATTAAACGGTGTCTGCAGATACACATGTAAAGCTCTTAAAACAATATAACTGGAAAGCCATAACAGGCTTAGTACCATTAAAACCGCCATCATGCCTTTATCACGTCCCACCTTGATTTGCTGTAACAGCATCCAGATAAAACTGGCAAACATGGCGATACTGATCAGGTCAAAAGGATTCAGGATCGGCAGCCAGTAATATTGAAAGGCTTGCTGGCTAAACAGCTGTGAACATACCAGCCAGCTTCCCATCAGCAATAAACAGCTCTTGGTTTGCCAAAGCTGCTGCCAACCTGACTGCACATCCTGTCGATAGCACCACAGGCAGAAGAATAAAGGTAAAATCACCATGCTCAGATAAGGCATGTTCGGGATCAGGCATACACTTGCCAAAGCCAGACTACTAAAAACACCAAAGCTCATCCACTCCTTGGAGAGCTGCAAGCCAGCCAACGGTCTAAGCCACAAAATGGCTAGTAGCATCGTAGAAAGGGCAAAAACTCCACGTTCAAAACTACTATTCCAGACAATCACCGCATTTTGACTACGATCCAGGGTCAGAATCGCCGCAATGACCAGCAAGGGCGAGATGCCACTCCACTTCGGCAGTAACCAGGACCATTCCTGGGTTTTGCGCAGGATCATTTCATTGAACAGTACATAACCCAGTGTGATGATAAATAAACTCAGCACATAGGCATGCTGACTCGGAAATTCATCTTCCAGCAAGGCAAATAACATCAGACTGGCCGCGACACTCACGCTGCTTAAAAAGCTGACACTCAGACTATCCATCTGCTGCTGGTACTGTTTTTTAAGCTGGCTGATGACTACGACTGCCACATAGCACAGACTCAAAATCCAGAAAATGATTCGCGGTGTTGGATTAATCTCGACCAGATAATACAGGCTGCTGAATCCGGCCATCAGCAATAAGCCCATGCTCAGATAGTGTGCTACCCGGACATTTTTTTCCAAGGCCCACAAATAAATCAGAACACCTTCAACGGCCCAGCCGACCACACTCCATTGCTCTGTCAATAAGATCGGTGGCACCAAGGCGAGAAAAATCAGCATCAGGCTCAGATAGCTCTGCGAAATGAGCTGGATAGTTTGTTTACGGCGCAACAGTGTCCAGCAAGCGGCAAAGACCAGTGCAAAGAACAGGCTTAACCCAGCTTGCCAGAGTTTTTGATTGGGCTGATTAAAATGAATCAGATACAGAAAAATATAAGCGGTAATAGGGGCAGCAAAAATCAGCGCTAAGTCCAATACCGGTTTTAACTGAAAACGTGAGAGATCCTGTCGTGCCAGCAACTGGCTAAAGCGGAAACCTAGCCAGATAAACAGTGCACTATGTGCCAGAATCAGCGCAGTCATGGCATAACGCTCATATGTATAACCATGAATCAGGCTATATATCCCGCCAACGACCCCAGTGACTAAAAAAGCAATTTGATTGAGAATCTTCCATGGTCGGAAACTGCTCAGCACTGCCATCCCGATATTGATCAGCAGATAATAGCTAATCAACTCAACAGCCGAAGCATCGCGGGTAGGCAAGGTAAACGGCGCCAGATAAGCAATCAGCAAAGCCATCAAGGCCAGTTCGATGCTTTCCTGTTTCAGACTTAAATACAAAGTGATGGCCAGAATGATGAGGAATAGCAAAGTCGCCAACGGTAACGTGGGAATCACCAGATTGTAATAGGCAAAAAATAAGGTCAGGAACAGACTCCCCAAACCCAGTCCTTCCAGTGCCAGAGCAAAACTCCGATTTTTTTGCATCAGGCGATAACCCAGACCTGTTACACAGCCACTTGCCAGTGCAACCAGGCCCAATTTTGCAGCCAGACTGAGTTGCCAGTGCTCAGTGGCAAAGCGCAGCAGTAAAATAATCCCAATCACCAAAATACTGATTGCGACCTTGAGGACAGGATTCCCCTGAAAAAGCCAGCGCTGCAGTTGATCTACCAGATGAGGAGAATCGTTTACCTCTTGGGCAGACTCGGTTTTCACCAATGGAACAGAATCGGATCGATCCGGTGATCGCTGTAAGGGATCGGCAGAAAGAGATTGTGATTGCAGCTGTATCAAGCGCCCTTCCAGACGTTGCAGCCACTTGAGCAAAAAGAATACCCAGGCCGTAATCCCAATTCCCATCAGCCAATCCAGTTCAGCCAGTCCACCAACAATGGCAGTAATTGAAGAAATATATAAAGGAACTTTAGAATTGCGTTCTAGGGACATCTGCTGCTGTCCGGCCAATTGATTCAGCGGTGCTTCTACCGCAGTGACATATTGCATCACGCTAAAGATAAAACCCAAACCACACAGATAAGTCACAATCTGATAACCCAGATACCAGGCGCTGATCCCGGTAATCAGCAAGGTAATCAGCCAGATCATGCGTAACTCATTCCGTCCTGCAGCCATTCTTATATTTCTCTTTCCTGAATCGTTCCATCATACAACAGCTTGTGCTGCTTATTTCATCTTCGGCCGATATTCGCTAAGCTGTAAACTCAGACTCGCCTCAGCGAGCGCGGTAAAAATCACGTACAATAGCGCTGTATTTTGAATAAGGAATTGATTACATGCCACCATTTGTCTTGGTCGATGGCTCTTACTTTTTATTTCGTGCCTTTCACGCACTGCCACCATTAACCACGTCAACCGGTTTACATACCAATGCAATTCGTGGTGCGATTTCTGCTATTCAAAAACTGATGCGCCGGACCCAACCGACCCATATGGCGGTAATTTTCGATACCCCAGAGCCAACCTTCCGGCACGAGCTGTCACCGATTTATAAAGGTGACCGTCCCAGCATGCCAACGGAATTATCCGAACAGATTCCTTATCTACATGCCTTGATCCGCGCTTTGGGCATTCCCCTGCATACCTTGCCAGGTGCCGAAGCCGATGACATTATTGGGACACTGGCCAAACGTGCCGAGGCGATGGGACATCAGGTGCTGATCTCTACGGGCGATAAAGATATGGCACAACTGGTGACCGAAAAAGTCACCCTGGAAGACAGCTTTAAAGAAAAACCGCTGGATGTCGACGGTGTGTTTGAAAAGTTTGGCGTCTGGCCGAATCAGATTATTGACTATCTCACCCTGATGGGCGATGCATCAGATGGCATTATGGGCGTGCCAGGTGTAGGTGCCAAAACGGCAGCAAAACTGCTCACTGAATATGGCTCGATCGGCGGAATTTTAGAAAATGTCGACAAGATCAAAGGCAAAGTCGGTCAAAATATTAAAGAACATGTCGATGGCATTGCACTGGATCACCAGTTGGCCAGTATTGTGATCGATCTGGATCTTAACTTTGGTTATGACGATTTAAAACTGTGTGAGCCGAATGTCGAGACCTTACGTCATTTGTACACCGAGCTGGAATTCCGTAACCAGCTGCAGTCCTTAGATCACCCGAACAACCCGAATAATTCAAATTACCAGCAAGCAGCAAAATCTATTAACGCCAAAGCGCTTGCAGCACCCGAACCTCTGGAAGACCATGCGTCTGTGACCAGCAGTGATGACCAGCTAGGTCAAGCGACCTACCACACAGTATTAAGCCAGCAGGACTGGGACACACTGTTTGAGCGCCTAAGTACCGAAAAACGTTTTGCCTTTGATACCGAAACCACCAGTTTGGATTATCGTATTGCACAGATTGTCGGTTTCTCGGTCGCCTTCGATGCGCAGAATGCTTATTATGTTCCCTTGGCACATGATTATGAAGGCGCACCGGAGCAGCTGAATCGTGAAGTAATTCTGGCGCAGATCAAACCAATTCTGGAAGATGAGTCTGTAAAGAAAATTGGTCATCATCTAAAATATGATGCACATGTACTGGAAAATCATGGCATTCATCTGGCAGGCTGGTATTTCGACACCATGCTGGCTTCCTATGTCCTGAATTCTGTCGCAACCCGTCATGGCATGGATGATGTGGCCCGTCTGTATTTGAGTCATCTGACCACGACTTATGAACAGGTGGCCGGTAAAGGTGCTAAACAGAAGACCTTCAACCAGATTCAACTTGAAACTGCAGCACATTATGCCGCAGAAGATGCACATGTCACCTATCGCCTTTATGAAGTCTTGAGCAGCAAATTGCAGGCACACCCTGAACTGGTGAATATTCTGCATAATATTGAAGTTCCGGTCGCACGTGTACTGACGCAAATGGAAGAAAACGGCATCGAACTGGATCTTGCTTTTCTGGATCAGCTTGGGGGCGAATTTTCCAACACCATGCACAATCTGGAAAACCAGATCATGGAAATTGCCGGTGAAAGCTTTAATGTCAGCTCACCTAAACAGGTCGGTGAAGTTCTGTTTGAAAAGCTGGGGCTAAAAGGCGGTAAAAAAACCACCACCGGACAATACAGTACCAGTGAAAGTGTACTGGAAAAAATTGAACATCCGATTGCCCAGCTAATTCTGGAATATCGTGGTTTGTCCAAGCTGAAAAGTACCTATACCGATGGCTTATGCAAACAGGCCAATCCTGATACCCATCGTGTGCATACCAGTTATCATCAGGCACTGACTGCAACTGGCCGTTTATCATCGACTGATCCAAACCTGCAGAACATTCCGATTCGTGCCGAAATTGGCCGTCAAATCCGTAAGGCTTTTGTGGCACCTGAAGGCCGTGTCTTGCTGGCAGCCGATTACTCACAAATTGAATTGCGTCTCATGGCACATTTATCTCAGGATGAAGCCCTGCTGGATGCCTTTATTCATGGTCAGGATGTACATCGCCGTACTGCAGCTGAAGTTCTAGGCATTCCTCTGGAAGAAGTGACCAATGACCAGCGCCGTCAGGCCAAGGCCGTCAACTTCGGCCTACTTTACGGCATGTCCGAGTTTGGTTTGATCCGACAGTTGGGCTTTACCCGTCAGGAATCACAGGATTATATCAAGCAATATTTCCACCGTTATCCGGGCATTTATGACTATATGCAACGTACCCGTCAGGTCGCATTAGAACAAGGCTTTGTTGAAACCCTGCTCGGACGCCGTTTATATACCCCAGATATTGATGCCCGTAATATGATGGTGCGTAAAGCGGCAGAGCGTGCTGCGATTAATGCTCCGCTACAAGGTTCGGCTGCGGATATCATTAAAATGGCGATGATTGAAGTCGACAAGATGTTGCCGAAAGATCAGGCCAAAATGCTGTTGCAAGTACATGATGAACTGGTATTTGAAGTGGATGAAGACATTGCCGATGAACTCGCACCTAAACTGGCAGAAGTGATGCAATCGGTATTGCAGATTTCTGTACCATTGGTGGTAGAAGTGGGTAAAGGCAAAAACTGGGATGAGGCGCATTAATGTGCCTTTAACCCCATCTTCCTTATAGGAGGTGAGGAATATATTCCGCAAGGGGATGGAGGGGATTTTAATTTATAATCCTCATCTACAGGCAGCGATATTAAAATCTTTTCTACTATCAAGTTTTGAACGCATATTTTTCTATTTTTAGGAAATCAGCAGCACTACTGGTTAAGAGCATCCAAGTTCCCTCTCCTCTCAGGCATAGGTATCTACACAATTCCTGAACTTTGCGTTAAATTGAAGAGCATGCTCTTCAATTTAACATCTCTGGCCTGGATCAGCGTCTTGTCAAGCGCTATAACAGCCTTGTAAAGCTCAATATGAACCCTCTTGCTTCACTTGCTCCGGCAATCAAAGACCTGGCTTCTGCCCAAAAGTCGAGTTTCGCAACCACACAAGCGGTCTGGCGATTCCTGAATAATGACAAAATCTCTTTTAGTCAGTTAAACCAGCCAATTGAACATCTTGCATGTGAACAGATCAAGGCATCACCGCATCAATATGCATTGATTGTTCATGACTGGTCTCAGCTACAGTATGTGAAACACCATCATAAAATTCAGCGCCTGCAAAGAACCCATCAATATGATTCAGGCTATGAATTGCAAAGCAGTCTGCTGGTTGATGCAGCCTCGGGACTACCTATTGCGCCACTGGCGCAGACACTATCAGATGCCTCAGGCTGCTATTCCACATTCAGTCAACACTCTGCTGGGCGCAAATCTCATCTAGATTCACTTACCGAACAAATCAAAGTGATTGAACAATATCCCATTGAGAAAACATGTGTTCATATCATTGATCGTGAAGGTGACTCCATTGCCCACCTAAGGGAAATGAGCAGCCAGGGTTTTAAATGGCTGATTCGGGCGAAAGAAGGCCATCGAATTGAGCATCAGGGCAAAACATGCAAAGTTGCAGAAGCCGCAGAACGAGTAGAAACGCAGCAGGTCCAGCCGATTGCCTATAAAGGAAACCGGCATATGTTGCATGTGGGAGAAACTGCTATCCGGATAACACGTGCAGCAAAACCGAAGAGAAATGACGATTCAGGCCAACGGGTTGCTCCCCAGCCAGGGAGTGCGATTGAAGCCAGATTAATTGTTGCCGTAGTGAAAGATGATCAGGATAAGACCGTCGCAAGATGGTCACTAATCAGCAATGTTCCATCAGAGATTACTACGGTAGAGATGACGACCTGGTATTACTGGCGCTGGACAATTGAATGCTATTTCAAGCTGCTCAAGCAGGCAGGTCATGATATTGAAGCATGGCTTCAGACCAGACCTGAAGCCATTTTAAGGCGGTTACTGATTAGCTGTATGGCTTGTGTTTTAACTTGGCGAATCCAGCGTTCTGAAGATGAACACCATCAGAAAATTCGTGTATTTCTCACCCGTCTTTCAGGTCGGCAGCAGAAAAGAGGTAGGTTGGAAAGTGCACCTGCCTTATTGGCAGGGCTTTCGATTTTACTGAACACTCTTCAACTGCTCTCGGAATATTCAATAGATGAACTCAATGAGATAGCCACAATGGCATTAGGTATCTCATAGATGTGTAGATACCTATGCCTCTCAGGAGAGGGTTAGGGAGAGGTTAAAATCCCATCTTCTTCTTGCACTTCGATTAAAACTTGTCAAGGTTTGGCAAGTTTAACAAATCCCTCCCAACCTCCCTTTTCTAAAGGGAGGAGCAAATAAAAAGGACGCCTCAGCGTCCTTTTCTTTTCATTCAGATTAAAAACCCGTTAACAATACAATTGCCACCTGGTTCATGATCATTTCAATCACAATCAAGGCCAGAATTGCCAGGATTGGAGACAGGTCAATCATGCCCATATTTGGCATAATCCGGCGGAAAGGTGCCAGCAATGGCTCGGCAAGTTCCTGAACTACTTCAATATAAGGTGAACGGGATTGGGTAAACATCACCACCCAGCTTAAAATAATAGTAGCGAAAATCAAATAACGACAGAAACGGATCAGATCCTGCATCATGGTAACAAAAGTCAGAATAATCAGATGGACAGGCCCATTCGGCATCCCACCTGACAGATACATCATGCCAAAAATTTTAAGCAGATAGAGCACGACCAATAATGCCAAAGCAGCAGTACTGACTCGGCCTTTGGCCAAGGTTGGGAAAATTCGACCAAATACATCTACAATTTTAGTGGCTTTCACGGTAGAAAGAACCACAGGATTGTAAGGACTGACCGCTGCCAGTTGCATTAAAAATCGGAAGAATACGAGCAAAATCGCGACGTTAATGATAATGCCAAAAATTAGCGCAGAATTTGCACCCATACTTGAACGTTCCTAAAAATTAAACTGAAGATTTGCTGCTTTCACTGAGCTCTTGTGCCAGTTCTTGACTGCGTTTTTGTGCAGCGGCAAGTGCCGCCTGAATATTTTGAGAAATCTGGGCGCGATCAAAGACTTCAAGTGCCGCCTGTGTAGTCCCATTTGGAGAAGTCACATTTTTACGTAACTGAGCCGGCGTATTCGAGCTGGTAATCGCCATTTGCGCCGCGCCTAAAGCGGTCTGCAAGGTGAGTGCAGTTGCAACTTTTTCATCCAGACCTAAATTTTTACCCGCACGAATCATACTTTCCATCATATAGAAAAAGTAAGCCGGACCCGAACCCGAGACTGCAGTGACTGCATCAATTTGTGCTTCTGAGTCAACCCAAATGGTCAGTCCGGTCGATGCCAGAACCTGACTGGCTAGCTCACGGTCACTCGTTTCCACAAATGCATTGGCATATAAACCATGTGCCCCAGTCTGTACCAGTGCTGGCGTGTTCGGCATAACTCGTACAATGCGCTCAGTCCCCAATAATGCTGACAATGTGGCAATTTCTGCACCAGCAACAATGGAAATAATCAGCTTATTATTGACCAGACCTTTTAATGGTTGCAGCACTTGAGCCAAAACCTGAGGTTTTACCGCCAGTACGACAATATCTGCATCCTGAATTGCAGCGCTATTATCCCCGGTCACATTAATTTCTTTTTCCGCCAATAAAGCACGGACTTTTTCGACCGGATCAGAAACTGTAATACGTGTTGCTGGCAAACCACGTGAAATCAGACCGCCAATTAAGGCTTGGGCCATATTACCGCCACCAATAAAACAGATATTACAATTTAAAGCTGCACTCATGTTCAATGCTCGTCGTTGAGTTCTAAAGTTGAAGAAACCGAAATCGGCAGCCATCCGCCTGCTTCACAATATGCAGATTGGGCCAACCAAAATCCTTTAGGGGTAAACACGCCTAGCATAACATTATCTGTGCTTAATATTTGAATAGTATGCCGAGCCCAGGGAAATATTTGCGCTTCCTGAATGGCTTTTTTCAGCGGCCAGGTACCGACACGGCCATATAAATGAATTTTTTCGCCACCTTGCCGCTGCTGCAAATGCAAAGGTTGCTGCAATAATGCAGGAGATAAACCTAGCTGGGCAGGCTGAATGATAAATTTCCCTGACAAAACCTGCACGCTGTCTTTTAAAGCGAATTTTATAGTTTTCGGGCTAGTTTGAACTTGTTGTTGATCAGCTAAATAGATCTCTGCGGCCAAACGATATAATTGCTGCTGATAGCGTACATAGTAAAAGCCTTGCCAATACAATGCCGCCTGAGCATCTTGCTTGGCATGAATGACTTCGCGTTGCAAACGCTCTACCATCGCTAAAGATGGACGATACTGTTCTTTACCTTTCATCCAGGCAGAGAGCAATTGACGTTGTCGTGATTTTGAAAGCTGTAAAAATTTACCAAGATCGAGCTGCGTTTCAGTTCCACAAGATGCTAAATCCTGTTGCAGCACTTCTTGTAAAATGTCTTGAGCATCCTGCATCAGCTCACTGGTTCGCACCAAGGCGGCTTGCATTTTAGGATAACGTTCGCTTAATACCGGCCACAGCGTCTGGCGTGCCCAGGCCCGGTCATAATAGGTATCAGCATTGGTCGGATCTTCAATATTCTGAACATTCAGGTCTGATGCCCATTGGCAAATCTGCTCACGGGAAATATTCAGTAGTGGCCGCCAAATCGTCAGATTTTCACGTATATCGATCTGTTTCATGGCTGCTAAACCATCAACGCCGGCGCCAGACAATAAACGCAACATTAGGGTTTCCGCCTGATCTTGTTGATGGTGTGCCAGCACCAACATTTCATCCGCTTGTAAATGTTGCAGATAGGCCTGATAACGTGAATTGCGCGCTTGCTGTTCCAAATTGCCACTGGCGACATTGACGGGCTGAATGATACAGGGAATATTCAGTTGCCGACACTGCTGCTGAACAAAAGTGCCCCATGCACTACTGATACTTTGCAGCTGATGATCCACATAGATTGCCCGGATTTTTTCCGAGCATAAAAAAAACATCAGATGCAGCAACAACATAGAATCTACGCCACCACTGCATCCGATGAGAAATTTTGTCTCTGCAGGAAAGTCCTGCAGCTGTTTTAAGAAACCAGACCTAAATTGTCGCTGCCAAACTTCATTAAACGTTGGTAACGTGCTTCGCATCGTGCTTGCGCTTCCATTAGTTGCAGTTCGTTCAAAGCTTCTTTCAGCACTGCTTTCAAGCTGTTCATGACCTGATCCGGATTTAAGTGAGCACCCTCACCTTCATCCACCACATATTCTACAATACCCATTTTCTGCAATTTTTCTGCAGTCAGAGCCAAGGCTTCACTAGCCTGTTCAGCTTTTTCAGCGGTTTTCCAAAGAATTGAGGCACAGCCTTCCGGTGAAATCACCGAATAAATACTGTGAGAGAGCATCACCACACGATCTGCTACCCCAATACCCAGCGCACCACCTGAACCGCCTTCACCCAGTACAGTTGCAATCACAGGTACTTTCAAATTAGAAAGCTGAGCCAGACTGGTGGCAATCGCTTCAGCCTGACCACGTTCTTCTGCACCGACACCCGGATAAGCGCCCATAGTGTCAATAAAAGTAAAGACTGGCAGGTTAAAACGCTCTGCCATGTCTAGCAGACGCTGTGCCTTACGATAACCTTCCGGGTTACTCATGCCAAAATTATGCTGTAATTTTTCACGGGTGCTACGACCACGATGCTGACCAACGATCATCACCGGTTGACCATCGAAACGAGCCAGACCACCGATCATCGCGCCATCATCACCATATAGGCGGTCACCATGTAAAGCATCAAATTCAGTGAATATTTCACCCACATAGTCCAGGAATTGTGGACGTTCTGGATGACGTGCAATCTGCACTGTCGCCCATGCTTTTGATGGAGTTGCTTTATTTTTCATAGGTTAACCGTTTTCATCCCTATAAAGGTATTAATTAACAAACTGTTCGGATTGAATCGAGAGTTCAATCTCCCAATTTTTAAATTGCTGCTGTTCATCGTGCAGTTCAGCGACCAGCAATGGCCATTGCTTGGCATCACCAGACACGCTGAGGTGCCATTGTTGCGCATTTTCAACCTTGAGTTCAATGGCAGGAAGCATCTCATCGCTACGACTGTGATTGACCAAAACCGACAGACGAAGCAGCAAACATAACCATAAAAGTTTAGATCCACCGACTTTCATCACATCAATCTTGGCATCAGCGCGCAATTTACGCCGATGGTGCGCGACCAAATGTGACAAATGATTTTGATCAACTTGCGAGAAACCGGCAATATCCGAATGTTGTAATAAATACGCGCCATGACGATGATAGCCACTGTGACTGATGGCCAAACCAATCTCATGCAGATAGGCGGCACGACGTAACAGGTCACTATCTTCAACACTCAACCCGAGTTCACTGGCCACGTCATTAAACAGTTTTTGTGCAGTCTGGACCACACGCTCGGCCTGTTTGGCATCGGCATTATAACGACCAATCAGGGCATGTACGGAACGATCACGGATATCTTCATGCTTGAAACGGCCCAGCAAGTCATACATCACGCCTTCACGCAGCGCACCATCCGAATAAACCAGATGATTAATTCCGAGCACATCAAATACAGCATAGAGAATGGCAATCCCAGCCGGCAATACCGCGCGGCGGTCTTCTTTGAGACCTTCGAATTCCATATCCGAGACATATTTATATTTGAGCAGTTTGTCTTTGAGTTTTTCCAGGCCTTCACGAGTGAGCTGTTCTTTGTCATTGCTCCAGCCCATATTGATACAAATCTGACGACAAGCCTTGATCGTGCCACTGGAACCGACCACCGCATCCCAGCCGGCTTCTTTATAGGTATTGGCAATTCCGGAGATTTCTTTACGCGCCGCAGTAACCGCTTTATCAAAAGCTTTGGCACTGATCTCACCATCCTGAAAATAAGCCTTAGTAAAGGCGACACAGCCCATCTGCACCGATTCAGTATGAATCGGCTCGAACTCTTCACCAATAATCAGCTCAGTCGAACCGCCACCGATGTCAACCACCAGACGACGACCACTGTTGGCCATAGTATGCGATACACCCAGATAAATCAGACGGGCTTCTTCACGGCCGGCAATAATTTCGATCGGTTTCGGTAAAATTTCTGCGGCTTTCTGGATAAATTCATGACCATTTTTGGCTTGACGTAAAGCATTCGTCGCCACGATCCGTAATCGGTTCGGCTGAACTGCACCTAAACGTCCAACGAAACGGGCCAGACAAGCCAAACCGCGTTGCTGGGCGGCTTCGGTTAAATTCTTATTTTCGTCTAGTCCTGCGGCAAGCTGAACTTTTTCTGACATTGATGCCACTTTCTTCACTTCGCCATGATCTACACGGGCGATGGCCAAATGAAAGCTGTTTGATCCCATATCGATGGCGGCAAGTAATTCTTCATCAATCAAAAAGTCAGACATTCCAGAAATAAACCTTTAACGAATTGTGCTTAGAGTAATTCACATGCATGCAATTTAAAAGCCATTTGTAGCGACAATTTAATGCCTTATTCTTTTTTGTATCGGGAATAATAGTGAGACACGATCATCACTATCGTGATCATCCATTAGACAAAATAACATTAAGCATTGAAAATTTACAGATTCCCCTACATTGTTAAAGATGGCTATGTAATACTAATAATTAGTTATCTTTAAAATATTAATCTGGAGCACATTCCATGTCTGGCAACATCGTAAACACTACTGACGCAAACTTCGAAGCAGACGTTCTTCAATCAGACGTTCCTGTACTGGTGGACTTTTGGGCAGGCTGGTGTGCACCATGTAAAGCAATTGCACCTGTACTTGAAGTGCTTGCTGATGAATACCAAGGCAAAGTTAAAATCGTGAAAGTTGACGTAACTTCTTGCGAACAAACTGCTGTGAATTTCAACATCCGTAACATCCCGGCTTTGTTGATGTTCAAAAATGGTGAAGTTGTTGCGACTCAAGTCGGTGCTGCACCAAAATCTAAACTGACTGCATTTATTGATGACAATATCTAAGCACAGCATTTTTAGTGAAAAATACGCGACTCATGCTCGCGTATTTTTTCGGCTATAAATTGACAAAGTCAGCATTTTCTCTTATATTCGCTACTCAAGAGATAAAGGATCCTAAATCCTGTCAATTTCTTACAAGACACATTACATAAGATGCCGCTCGGCAATAGAAATTGTTTTCCACATTTTCCTTTGAAACACTCAAACAGATCTCTGAATTGTTCTTTTGCAAATTCAATTGCTTTCGTTTGAATGCTGGTATGCGGCCGAATGTTACTCCCTTTCTAACCTGTACCTCAGAACTTTGATTCTATCTGACCACCTATGAATTTAACCGAACTCAAGAAAAAACCGATTGGCGAACTCATCAAGATTGCCGAGTTTATGGGCCTCGAAGGTATGGCTCGTAACCGTAAGCAAGACATTATTTTTGCCATCTTAAAACGTCATGCAATGAATGGCGAAGAGATTTTTGGTGATGGCGTTCTAGAAATTTTGTCAGATGGTTTTGGCTTTTTACGCTCAGCCGCAGGTTCTTATTTAGCAGGTCCTGACGATATCTATGTCAGCCCTTCTCAAATTCGTCGTTTTAACCTCCGTACTGGCGACACCATTACTGGCACCATTCGCCCGCCGAAAGAAGGCGAACGTTATTTTGCTTTACTTAAAGTCAATCAGATTAACTACGACACACCTGAAAATTCACGAAACAAGATTCTGTTTGAAAACTTGACGCCATTATTCCCGACTGAACAGTTGGTGATGGAGTTGGGCAATGGCACCACTGAAGATTTAACCACCCGTGTGATCGACTTAGTTGCACCGATTGGTAAAGGCCAGCGTTCAATTATTGTGGCTCCGCCGAAAGCGGGTAAAACCATGCTGCTGCAAAGCATTGCACAGTCCATCGTTCGCAATAATCCTGAAGTTATTCTGATCGTTCTCCTAATTGATGAGCGTCCAGAAGAAGTGACTGAGATGGAGCGTACGGTTCGTGGTGAAGTCGTGGCTTCTACTTTTGATGAATCTCCTGCACGTCACGTTCAAGTCGCTGAAATGGTGATTGAAAAAGCAAAACGTCTGGTTGAACATAAGAAAGATGTGGTGATTTTGCTTGACTCGATTACCCGTCTGGCACGTGCTTATAACACTGTGATTCCTTCATCAGGCAAAGTACTGACTGGTGGTGTGGATGCACATGCCTTAGAGCGCCCTAAACGTTTCTTCGGTGCTGCACGTAATATCGAAGAAGGCGGTTCACTGACCATCATTTCTACTGCCCTGATTGAAACCGGTAGTAAAATGGATGAAGTGATTTACGAAGAATTCAAAGGTACAGGTAACCAGGAAATTACCCTTGATCGTCGTATTGCTGAAAAACGCGTGTTCCCTGCAATGAACATCAAGAAATCTGGTACTCGTCGTGAAGAACGCCTGATGTCAGAAGACAATCTGCGTAAAGTCTGGATTCTGCGTAAGCTGCTGCATACTCAAGACGAATTGGCGGCAATGGAATTCTTACTGGATCGTATGAAAGAAACCAAGACCAATGATGATTTCTTTGATCAGATGAAACGCAAAGCTTCAAATTAAAATTTTAAATGAAAGGTCATCTAAACGGTGGCCTTTTTTAGGTTGACATAAATTACAGAATGAAACAATGAAGCCTGATTTATGTAAACTTATTTTTAAGTTTTTGATTAATAAAATATTCAGATTAAAAATTGTATAACTTTTAAGTATTTAATAAGCCTTTCTCCAATCTAAATCTTTCATTCCATTGTTATTTTCTGTTAAAAACTTCTTATTTTTTATCATTTTTCCGTACTTTTTTGATCATTGCCAGTAGCAATTAAAAATGCGCAGTGATAGCATATTTGCAGACCAGTTAGACTGCTCCTGCGTTGTTAGTCCCTAACACAATTAGGAACAATAAAAGCACTTAACAGACTAACTTTGGTTTTTTTTAATCTCAATTTTTAGAGAGTGATGCCATGTTATTCAAAAAAATCGCTATTGCTGCTGCAGTTGCTACTACTCTAGCTTTCGTTGGTTGTGCTAAAAAAGCTGACGACGCTGCTGCTGACGCTAACCAAGCTGCATCTGAAGCTGTAGAAGCTGCATCTGAAGCTGAAGCTGCTGCTGATGCTGCTGCTGTAGAAGCTACTTCTGAAGTTGCTGCTTCTGAAACTGCTGCTCAATAATCTTTTAGATTATTCAGTACAAAAAAAAGAGAGCCTTTGGCTCTCTTTTTTTATTTTAAAAACTGGAACTTAACAATATTGATCCCAGTTTTTAAAAAAGCAGATCAGTTGACCTGCTCATTTCCCACACGTTGACGGAACTTCTGTCCGGCACGGAAGGTGACCACACGGCGTGCAGAAATCGGAATCTCTTCACCCGTTTTCGGGTTACGGCCCGGACGTTGACGCTTATCACGCAACTCGAAATTACCAAAACCCGAAAGTTTTACTTGCTCGCCTGAGATGAGCGCCTGGCTAATCTCATCGAAGAACAACTCAACCATTTGTTTTGCTTCACGACGGTTTAAACTCGTGAGCTCACTTAAATGATCAGCCATTTCTGCTTTAGTTAGTGCTGTCATGAAGCCCTCAATGTCGCTTGGTAAGTGTTTTCTAACACTTGAAGGATATTATCCATACCTGATTTAATTTCAGCATCTTCCAGTGTACGGCTTGGATGCTGCCAGAGAAGTGCAAATGCCAGTGAGCGTTTCCCTTCTTCTACTCCTTGTCCAGTGTACACATCGAACAACCAAGTTGAGTCTAAAAGCTCTCCGCCTGTTTTTTCGATAAGTCCCTGAATTTCGCTAACATTAATCTTATCACTAATTAAAAGCGCAATATCACGTCGAACCGATGGAAAACGTGATAATTCTGTAAAATTAGATACATAAGTTTGCAAAACAGCCGCTTGATCCAATTCTGCTACCCATGTGGTTGCCAGATCAAGTTCGTCTTCAAGTGAGGGATGTAAACGCCCCAAGTAACCAATTGATTGACCATTCACGAGAATTTCTGCGGATTGCCCTGGGTGCAACCAGCTACGCTCTGAACGCACATATTCTACTTTGACACGACCAGCAGCCAGAATTTCTTCTACATCACCCTTAAAGTCAAAGAAGTCCATTGGCTGTGCCTTACCATGCCAAGACTCAGCATGACGTGAACCAGTCGCAATCAATGCAAAAGTTGGAATCTGTTTTAAATCATGGATGCTGCTGGCTTCTTGATAGTCGAAACGCAGACCGAGCTCAAAGAAACGTACACGGCTTTGCTGGCGGTTGACATTGTACTGAACACAAGGAATCAGGCTAGATAGCAAGGTTGAACGCATCACTGCCAAATCACTTGAAATTGGATTAGCTAATGCTAATGGATTCACACTGGAATTAAGTTGCTTTTCAAGTTTTAGGTCTGAGAAGCTAAAGCTGATCGCTTCTTGGTAACCTAAAGTTACGGCAGTTTGACGGAGTTGGCCCAACTCAAATTGATCTTGGTATTTCGCCAATTTCACATCAATCACAGGCAGACTGATTTGAATATTGTCATAACCGTGAATACGTGCCACTTCTTCAATCAAATCTTGATAGATCACCATGTCATAACGATGTGATGGCGGCACTACAGACCACTCACCTTCTGCTTTTACTGTAACTTCACAACCTAAACGGGTTAAAGCATCAGTAATGAACGCTGAGTCAACACTATAACCTAGCAGTTGATCGACTTGGGCTTGATTCAATTCAATTGCGTCACGTGTTGGCAATAGAGCCGCATTTTCGGCAACTGTAATTGGTCCGAACTCACCGCCCGCAAGTTCAGCAATCAATTGTGATGCGCGGTGCATAGCGATCAATGGCAATTCAAAATCGACACCACGTTCATAACGCTGAGAAGCATCGGTATGCAAGCCAAAGCTACGTGCACGACCCGCAATATGCAGTGGCGCGAAGAATGCAGATTCCAGGAAAATTTCAGTGGTTGCATCGCTGACTGCTGAAGACAAGCCGCCCATAATACCGGCAATGGCTAATGCTTTTTCATCATCTGCAATCACCATCACTTTTTCGTTGAGTTCAACTTCTTGTTCATTGAGCAAAACTAACTTTTCAGCTTCCGTCGCTTGACGTACATGTACCGCACCTTGAACTTTACCGCCATCAAATGCGTGTAGCGGTTGACCAAGCTCGATTAATACATAGTTGGTAATATCGACCAGAATGCTGTGCTGACGAATACCTGAACGTGCCAATGCACGCTCCATCCATACAGGAGTCACAGCCTTGGTATTGACGTTCTTGATGACACGACCCAAATAGCGTGGGCAGCCTTCAGTCGATACAACGACTTTCTTTTCTTCGCTAATAGTCGCAGCTACTTCTTTAATTTCAGGGGCAGTTACTGGCAATTGGTTAATCACACCAATTTCACGTGCGATCCCGCGAATACTGAAGCAGTCCCCACGGTTCGGTGTAATGCTGATATCAATCACGTTGTCATCAAGGTCTAGATATTCACGAATGTTCATACCTACTGGTGCATCCGCTGGAAGCTCTAACAAACCATCAATTTTATCTTCTAAACCGATTTCTGAAGCGCCGCACAGCATGCCTTGTGACTCGATACCACGTAGCTTGCCTTTCTTGATTTTGAAATCGCCTGGAAGTACTGCACCAATGGTCGCAACTGGCGCTTTCATGCCGGCACGTACGTTTGGCGCACCACATACAATTTGCAGTGGCTCACCTGAACCGATATTGACAGTGGTCACACGCAAGCGATCTGCATCAGGATGTTGTTCTACTGTCAGGACTTCCCCCACCACTACACCAGTAAATGCTTTTGCTGCAGGTGCAAGCTCATCGACTTCCAGACCCAACATGGTCAATTGATCAGAAAGTTTTTCGCTATCGATGGCTGGGTTGACCCATGTGCGTAGCCAATTTTCGCTAATTTTCATTGATATAAAACCTGTAATTCAAATCTCTAGAATCCCCCTCTGTCCCCCATTTTCCAAAGGGGGAGAACTCCATCTATTTCGCGGAGTCCCTCTCCTTTTTAAAAGGAGAGGTTAAGGAGAGGTATAAATTTGTTTTAAGCAAACTGGCGTAAGAAACGCACATCGTTTTGGAAGAACATACGTAAGTCATTTACGCCATAACGCAGCATTGCAAAACGTTCAACACCCAGACCAAAAGCAAAGCCTTTGTATTTTTCAGGATCAATGCCTGCAGCTTGCAGCACATTCGGATGCACCATACCGCAGCCTAATACTTCTAACCAGCGACCGCGTTCATCCATAATATCCACTTCCGCACTTGGCTCGGTGAACGGGAAATAAGATGGACGGAAACGTACTTTCAAATCTTTTTCGAAGAATTCGTTCAGCAGGTTAATCAGCAAACCTTTCAGTTCCGCGAAGCTGGTATTTTCAGCCACGTATAAACCTTCGATCTGATGAAACATCGGTGAGTGGGTTTGATCCGAATCACAACGGTAAACACGGCCCGGACACACGATCTGGATTGGTGGCTGCTGTGTTTCCATGGTACGAATCTGCACACCAGACGTATGCGTACGCAGCAAATGGTTCACATCAAAATAGAAAGTATCGTGCATGGCACGCGCCGGGTGATGACCCGGAATATTCAGTGCTTCAAAGTTGTGATAGTCATCTTCAACTTCAGGACCTGTTGCAACCGTAAAACCTGCCTTGGTAAAGAACTGGCAAATACGCTCTTGCACCTGGGTCACTGGATGGATACTGCCCACCTGTTGGCCACGACCTGGTAAAGTAATATCAATGGTTTCGCTTGCCAGTTTTTGTTCTAAGGCAGCTTTATGCAATTCTGCCTGACGTGAGGTCAATGCAGCGGTAATAGTTTCACGTACAGCATGGATTTGTGCGCCGAAGACTTTACGTTCTTCAGGATCCATTTTACCAAGCGACTTAGATTGTTCCGCGAGCTGGCTTTTTTTCCCCGTAAATTGCACTCGTACTTGATCAAGTGCAGCAAGGTCTTGAGCTGCTGCAATCGCAGCGAGCGCTTCAGTGGTCAGGGCTTCCAGTGACATAGTAACTCTCAAAGCAACAGGTTAAAAAATATTTTAAAAACCCCACATTCTAACAGTTTTTAGACACTTTGATGAAGATGCGTTTTAAGGAAAATTAGATTGGCATGATTAAATATAAAAAGTATAAGATAAACACAATATCAATCAGATCAAATCACTATGGCACTCGATCAAATTTGGAAACAGCAACTAACCCTCGTCACTTACGGCAATGAGTATTTGACTCAAGACCTGAGTTTCAATCGTTGGATTCAACATTCCATTTTTAATCAGCATCAGTTTGCCTTTCGGGATCTGATATCACAACACCTGCTGGCCCAGCATTTCCAGATCTGGCTGGAAGGCCTGAAAAAACAAGGCGTGCGTCGCCTCAGCTTGCATCGCTCTGATTTACTGGTTGATGAAAAAAATCCGAATGCCAATGTCGAGCTATTACCACTGGCACATTTTATTGTCAGTCATGGTGCCAAAGCTAAAATTGCCTGGATCATCGGCAAGGAACTGCCTGAATGGTATAGCGCAGACAATGATTACGAAGCACCTAAATCACAGCAATCCCCTTTACGCCATGAAACATTCTGGTGTTATGAGTTAAATCCTAAACTGGCCAAACGCATTGATGTCGATCTGGAAGCCCCAAACTGGGATGATATTCAGGCCTATACCGATCATGAACTGTTTGAAAGTAGCCTTGCCCAAGATTTTACCGAACCGGCGTATACCAATTTGCCTTATTACGGCACCATGCCTGCCATTCAGGCCGATAACGAAAGTCATTTGGCCTTAATTCCCACTGACTATTCAGCGGATTATGCTCACCAGACTTTGTACCGCCTAGACGCCTTAAATGACTTTATTCAAACGAAAATCCAGCATCCCTATCGTGCAGATGGCGAAGTACTCAGCCCGGAGCAGCAACTTAACCTGCGACATTTTTCGCAAAAAATTGATGATTTAAGTGCTAAATTCATCAGCAAAGTCGCCAATCACTATAAAACTGCACAGCTAACACCAAAAGTTGCACCTGACCCATTTGTCGGTATGAGTACCGAAGACCGCTCACCAAAAATTTCTAAAGCAGAAAAACCTCAGGACCCAGGCAAATCCAGTTCATCTGCAAATGTGCTGACCTTAATTGTGATCACTGTGATTATCTGTCTGATTGGCTACTATTTCGGCCTTTAACATTTTGCCAGAAAAGCTTGAACATCACGGGCAGAATTCAATGGATATTTTGATATTCATAAGCAGGCATCAACTTGAAATAATGCTGACGATTTTGTGATAGGTTTTCATCATCCATCAGATGATGGAATCACGACTGAGTATCTGTCTTAAAATTTCAGCATTATTTGAATGAGCCGAAGCTGTCATTTGCTGATCGCCCGGAAATGCTCTCTTAATTGACCGATGGATATATTGAGATAAAAGGATAAATCTAGCCAGATCACGGTATCAATCTCCGCCCATTTGACCGGAATGCTACGCGTATAATTACCATCGATCATATAACTGGATTTCACCCTGCCCTATATTTTTGTCACTGATGTTAGCTCGAGCACTAAATTATTTCCCATGATCCGGGTGGATTAGAAGTTAGAGATTCCATTGATAATATAAGTCTTTAAGATTTTCGCCCAGATCACTGGCATCTCCTTCACTGACAAAATAGGCGCCGGTCTTTTCATAAAAATAACGACTGGAATTCAGGTTCAATACGCTGCATTGCATATGCTGATAGGATTTTTCTCGACTTAAACCCAGACCCAATTAAACCAAATCACGTCCAATGCCGCGACCTTGAATATTTTGAAGCAAATAAAGTGCTCTCAATTCACTGATTGGCGCATCTACCGGAAAATTAAAAGCAGCAAAACCCAAAACTTGAGCATTTTCTTCATAGACAAATACCCGTCGATTCTCCTATTCAAGCACAGAACGCCACAAGGCGGCTCTTTGTTCTACACTCAACTTATCGAGAATTTCTGGTTTAATGATATTTTGATAGCTTTCACGCCAGCTTTGTACATGCACTTGGGCAATCGGCAGGACATCGTGTTGGGTGGCAAGTCGAATCATTATTTTTAAGCCTTATTTTTGATTATGCAATTTAACAATGACTAAAAAATATAAGATTTACAATACTGATTTTTAAATAATATTTAAAATGACTACTTTTATTTAAGCATAAAAAAAGACCACCAAATGGCGGTCTTTTTTCAAGTCATAAAGACTTATGCAGCCAATGCATCTTTAGCTTTAGAAGCTAAAGCAGCAAACGCAACTGCGTCATGCATAGCGATGTCAGCAAGTACGCGACGGTCGATAATCACTTGAGCTTTTTTCAAGCCAGCGATCATACGGCTGTACGACAAACCATTTTGACGAGCACCAGCGTTGATACGTGCAATCCACAAAGCGCGGAATTGACGTTTCTTCTGACGACGGTCACGGTAAGCATATTGACCAGCTTTGATTACCGCCTGGAACGCTACGCGGTAAACGCGTGAACGAGCACCATAGTAACCTTTAGCGCGAGCAAGAATTTTTTTGTGACGGCGATGAGCCTGTACACCACGTTTTACACGAGCCATTTATAATCTCCTTAGATGTACGGGCACATACGACGAACTGAAGCAACGTCACTTACGTGAACCATTACACAGCCGCGCAATTGACGAATACGCTTAGCAGATTTTTTGGTCAAAATGTGGCGTTTGAACGCTTGTTTACGCTTAAAACCGTTAGCAGTCGCTTTAAAGCGTTTAGCTGCACCACGGCGAGTTTTCATCTTAGGCATAACAACCTCTTTTGAACACCTGTTCGGCTCGTTTGCACCATTACAAAACGACCTGCAGGTAAGGGAGCGAGTATTCTAAAGCATCTTTGTTTAAAACAAAAGCATCTTCACCCAATAAGCGAATTTAAAGAATGATTTTAGGATTTCAGTCTGAAAAAATATCCAAGACTGAATCAGGAAAATTATTTTCAAGTTTAGAACATGGCAAAGGCCGCATAGACAAACAGATAACGTCCAATTTTAGCGATGCTGACCATCAGCAGAAAACGGACGAGGTTTTCTTTTAATAGTCCCGCAATCAGGGTAATCGGATCACCAATGATAGGCACCCAGCTCAGCAGTAAAGACCAGTAACCATATTTCTGATAGGTCTTTTGCGCCTTGAGCATCTTATCTGCTGAAACCGGGAACCACTTTTTATTTTTATAATGTTCAATCTTGAGACCCAGATACCAGTTCACACAAGACCCCAGAATATTGCCCAGACTGGCCACGGCAATTAACAGCACTGCATGCTGCTTGTTCTGCACTAAAAGCCCCAGCAAAACCGCTTCAGACTGTAAAGGTAGTAAGGTCGCTGCACCAAAGGCCGACAGAAACAGTAAAAATAGGCTCATTACAGCATTAATGGCTCAAGCCCATTTTTTTCTTGGCTTTACTGTATTCCCAACTGGACCAAACGACTGCCGTCACCATCGCCATGATCCGCGCCCACTTATACTGCTCATTGAGCGGTGCAATTGCAGCACGGAGAATCTGCTGATCTTTGGTATTTAGGGCAGCAATCACCTGATCGATATGCACAATTTCAGCAACATACAGCACTAAACATGCAGCAATGCCGAAAAGAATGCTCCAGTAAATTCGGGTATTACTTTCAACAATCTTGGTAAAGTTCAGAAGAAAATCGTTCATATATCCATCCAATAAAAAACCACCGTAAGGGTGGCTTTATTTGCTTAAGGCTATTTTAACATAAAGGCAGACGCTTAACTGACCTGTATTGCCAACGCTTTCTGAACCGCAGGACGAGCATTCAAACGATCGATATATTTGGAAACTTCAGGATAGTCTTCCAGAGTGATCTGCTGCCAGTCATGCCGTAATAACCAAGGGAAAATGGCCATATCTGCAATCGAGTATTCGCCAGCCACATACTCCTGCCCGACCAGCTGTTTATTCAACACCCCATATAAACGCTTGCTTTCATTGACATAGCGCTCTGTGGCATAAGCAATCCGCTCAGGTGCAAAACGGCTAAAGTGATGATTTTGCCCGAGCATCGGCCCCAAACCGCCCATTTGCCACATCAGCCACTGTTCGACCTGAATACGCTTCACTTCATCGGCTGGATAAAACAGACTTGTTTTGCGACCCAGATATTGCAAGATCGCACCTGACTCAAAAATTGAAATGGCGCGGCCATGTGGCCCATCCTGATCAACAATTGCCGGGATTTTATTATTGGGAGAAATAGCCAGAAAATCGGACTGGAACTGGTCATTTTCCAGAATATTGATGGGAATAATTTGATATTCCAGCCCCATTTCTTCTAGAGCAATACTAATTTTATGGCCGTTGGGGGTGCCCCAATAATATAAATCGATCATTTTCTTCTAATACTCCCTGCACTTTTACTATGCGACGATGTACTCAACATAGAGGATTTAGAAAGAAACAACAAGTCTGCATTTTAAAATTATTTTTCAATAAATATCAAAATCTTATTAAAAATTTATATATTTTTTTCTTTTTGATCTTGAAAATTTCAGCTCCAAACACATATTTATTTCTGCATAAGGATTGCGTCAATCTTATGCGCTGTTGATGTCTGACATGACAGATCTTATTTTCTTGTTTTTATAACTTTGCTTTAGTGAGAAGGTTCTAATCATGAGTAACTTAAATCTTCATCCATTATTTCGTCGTAGTATTGGCTTTGATCGCTTGAATGACTTTATTGACTATGCCATGCAAAGCGATGCACCGAATTACCCACCGTATAATATCGAAAAGCGTGGTGAGAATAATTACCGCATCGTGGTGGCAACTGCGGGTTTTCGTCAGGAAGAACTCGACATTCGTCTGGAAAATAAGTTGCTGACCATCCTAGGCAAGCCTGAAAACCAGAGCAATGACAGTATTGAATTCCTGTACAAAGGCATTGCGCGACGTGCATTTAAATTGTCTTTACGTCTGGATGAATATATAGAGGTACAACAGGCAGACTATGAAAATGGTTTATTGATCATCGACTTGCAGCGCATTATTCCAGAAGAAAAATTGCCACGTCAAATCCCGATTGGCAATAAACTGCTCATTGCAAACGATGAAAAATCAGTGGAATAAGCTTGATTAAGTACGCAAAGGAAGGTCCGAAAGGGCCTTTCTTTTTGGCTACAGATTACCTAAGCTCATTAGCAATACGCTTTCTGATCATAAAAATAAACCATGAATGTGCCAGAAAACATCCTGTTTCATCAAGCTAGCCCGATCATGCGCACTACGGAATATTTGCTGTTTTGTTATCCGGTCGGAATATTCAGCATTTTTTATTTCAGCAGTGTGCGTAGCAATTCCAGTTTTTTCCAAGGACTATTATTTTTATGGCAGGAGTCTCCTGACTTTTATATTTATATTGGCGGCTTTCTTGGTCTTTCGCTGCTTATGCAGGGAACCAAACTCAAAATAACCTCACAAGCCATTTATTATACTTTGGCCGGTTTCCGCATCAGCCTGTGCTTAAAACGACATTCCGTACAGTATAGTTTTCTGAATCCGCGCTATGATTCTCTCAAAGCGCACCTCAAACGCTGGCTCTATAACATGCCAGCGCATGTGATTAGTCAACGCGATGGCACTTTGGATTTTAAATTGTGCCAGCCCGGTCTGATGAATCAAATTTGTCTTGGATTTTTCCGGATTCAGCTGTCGATGTTTTCCCGCCAGCAAGCTCAACAGATTATGTACGCCATACAAAGCGCCTGGAATTTTAAAGAATAAAAAAAGCCCTGCATATGCAGGGCTTTTTTCGCTTAATGAGTGCTTACTTTTTCTTTTTAGGACCAAGTAGCATACCCATTTGACGGCCTTCCATTTTCGGCATCTGCTCAACAGTACCGAATTCAGCCACGTCAGCTTCAATTTTTTGCAATTGAGCTAGACCCAACTGTTGGTGCGCCATTTCACGACCACGGAAACGAAGCGTGATTTTCACCTTATTACCTTCTTCAAGGAACTTGATGATTGCACGTAGTTTTACGTTGTAATCACCAACATCAGTACCCGGGCGTAGCTTGATTTCTTTCACCTGGACTTGATGTTGTTTTTTCTTCGCTTCTTTCTGCTTTTGCTTAAGATCAAACAAATGCTTGTTGAAGTCCATGATCTTACATACTGGTGGCTCAGCGTTTGCTACGATCTCAACAAGATCAAGTTCAACACTTTCTGCTGCGCGTAGGGCGTCAGCTAAGCTTACAATCCCTTTCTGCTCACCATTTTCGTCTACAAGACGGACTTCTTTCGCACGAATTTCATCATTCAAGGCAGGACGGTTTGATTTGTTACCGCCCTGTTGATTACGGTCAGGCTGTTTAATCGCTGTTACTCCACAATGTACCGGCCGCGTTCGGCTACGGCTGCTTTTACTAGGTCAACGAAAGCATCGATTGACATAGTACCCAAATTTGTTCCTGAGCGGGTACGCACGTTTACGGTACCTTCCTCTACTTCACGGTCCCCAAGTACCAGTAAGTAAGGAATACGCTCTAATGTACGTTCACGAATCTTAAAGCCGATTTTCTCATTTCTCAAGTCAGAAATTGCACGGATACCGTTTTCTTTAAGTTTTGCGACGACTGACTCACATGCCTCAGCTTGAGAATCGGTAATGTTCATCACACACGCTTGCATTGGTGCCAACCAAGGTGGCATGAAGCCTGCGTAGTGTTCAATCAGTATACCAATAAAACGCTCGAAGCTGCCAAGAATTGCACGATGTAACATTACTGGCTGATCGCGGTCATTATCTTCAGTGACATAAGATGCATCCAGACGTTCTGGCAAGTTAAAGTCACACTGAATGGTACCACACTGCCAGACACGACCTAAGCAGTCTTTCAGAGAGAATTCAATCTTCGGACCGTAGAATGCGCCTTCGCCTGGTTGAAGTTCCCACTCAAGACCTGCAGCATCTAAAGCATCTGCCAAAGATTTTTCTGCCATATCCCAAAGCTTGTCATCACCCACACGTTTTTCAGGACGCGTCGACAACTTCATTTGTACTTCTTCAAAGCCAAAGTCTTTGTATACATCCAGTGTCAATTTGATAAAGTCTGCAACTTCAGGACCAATCTGTTCTTTGGTACAGAAAATGTGCGCATCATCTTGTGTAAAGCCACGTACACGCATAATGCCGTGCAATGAACCAGATGGCTCGTTACGGTGACATGAACCAAACTCTGCCAAACGAACAGGAAGATCACGATACGACTTCAAGCCTTGATTGAACACTTGTACGTGACAAGGACAATTCATTGGCTTCACCGCATAGTTGCGGTTTTCAGAATGCGTGGTGAACATGTTGTCTGCATAGTTAGCAGCATGTCCCGATTTTTCCCACAATGTGAAGTCAACCACTTGCGGTGTGCGGATTTCTTCATAGCCATTGTCTTGCTGAACTTTACGCATGTATTGTTCAAGCACTTGGTAAATGGTCCAGCCGTTCGGATGCCAGAACACCATACCTGGTGCTTCTTCTTGCATATGGAACAGATCAAGCGCTTTACCGATTTTACGGTGGTCGCGTTTTTCTGCTTCTTCAATCCGTTTTACATAGGCTGCAAGCTGCTTCTTGTCTGCCCACGCTGTACCGTAAATACGTTGTAGCTGTTCGTTTTTCGCATCACCGCGCCAGTAAGCACCAGAGATTTTAGTCAGCTTGAACGATTTTAGGAATTTGGTGTTTGGTACGTGCGGACCACGGCACATATCCAAATAATCCTGATGGTAGTACAAGCCCATTTGCGTTTCTTCAGGCATGTCTGCGATCAAGCGCAATTTGTATTCTTCGCCACGCGCAGTGAATTCAGCAATCACTTCATCACGTGGCGTCATCTTCTTCACAACATCATAGTCTTGGTCGATGAGCTTTTTCATACGCTCTTCAATCGCTGCCATGTCGTCTAAGGTAAACGGACGTGGCATCCAGATGTCATAGTAGAAACCTTCCTCAATGACCGGACCAATGACCATCTTTGCTTCTGGGAACAGTTGCTTAACCGCATGACCGACCAAATGCGCGCAAGAATGGCGAATGATCTCGACACCGGCTTCGTCTTTAGGCGTGATAATTTGTAGTGTTGCATCTTCAGTGATGAGATCAGACGCATCAACCAAACGATCGTTGACACGACCAGCAACTGTATTTTTTGCAAGACCAGGACCAATGCTAAGTGCAACGTCCATCACAGATACGGCGTGATCAAACTGTTTTTGATCGCCATTTGGCAAAGTGATAATTGGCATAAGAAATCCTTAAGGAGTGATGCCCCGTACCATGGAGCATATCACCGCGAGATTATGATCGAGGCACAGCCTCAAAAGATAAAAACGGTGGATAAATAAAATCGATTCGAATTTTACACGGCTTGGCCGCATGATTAAACCTTTTCCCAATAAAAATAAGATTTACCGTCAAATCTGTGCCTGATCTTTAAAGGCTTAGGCTCATTTTTCAGTTCAAAATCTCGTTATTCCCGGAACGTCTGCCACTGGATAAACTTTCCCTCTACATAAACATACAGCTGGGCAAATTGTGGGATCAGCGCTTCACTTTGTGTCGGTCTTAAAAACACATAATCATCGACATGAATATCGCACTGCATGGGCACCTGAAGCATTTCCTGATTGCTGCTGCGGCCATACAATATATGCGGTCGGCTTTTTTCAGGATAAATATAATCTGCTCGCCAATAGCCTCCGTAAATAAATATGGCTTTATATTGATGTGGAAGATGATTTAGTAGTTCCAAACCGGGAATCTGGCTATAGGGCAACACTTTTAAAATGGGCGCAGCAATCCAGAGTGCACACTTTAAAGCGGATAAATTTTCCAGATCAAAATCACTCGGCTTAAGCAGCATCGAACCAAAAGCCAGATCATTGCAGATACTTTGCTGACAATGCTGCATAAAGGTTGGACTGCCACCGCCATTAAAACACAGACCTTCATGCCATAAATCCGGGAATTGCTGCTGCAAAATAGTTTTGTATTGTTGATACATCTGCTGCGATTGCTGATAACTTTTGTCGGGACTTTTCAAAATTTTAGGCAGTTTCGCCACATGTGCATCATAGCCCATTAGACCCGAAAGTTTGAGATAAGCCGCGTTGTGTTGAATCAGCTTAAGCAAAGCTATAAATTCAGACTGATTTTGTACGCCGCCACGATGCAGCCCCACATCAATTTCAATATTGAGATTTAAGCTAAGATACAATTCTTGCGCGAGTTGCAGATATTGTTTTAATCGCTCCACATCATCAATTAGCCATTGAATAATTACTTGATCATTGGCTTTATTTTGATCAGACAAAGTTTGATAAAAATGTTTGACTGCCTGAATCGGCATCGGTTTACCCAACAAGATATCGGCTTGCTGAAATGTCCCTATAATCTCCAGCAGATGCGGCAGATGAAAGACCATAAAGCGCTGGGTATTTAGTTTTTCACTGGCCAGTTTGAGTAGCTGAATGCTGGCTAAAGACTTCACTACCAGACGTGGTTTTAACTTCGCAGGCAATTTTGACTGTACATAGTCCAAATTACGTTGATAGGTTTTTAAATCTAAAATCAGTTGCGGTGTGCCAGTGCCCTGCCGTTTTAATTCCTGCGTCAGTTGCTGAAAATAATTTGATTGCATCGCCCTCTCCTCATTTCCCAGATAAAAACAATTCTTTTAAATATGGATTCAGCCATTTTTGCTGTGGATCCAATTGCTGACGTAGCACCATGAAATTATCCCATTTTGGGTAGAGTTCGCGCAGCGAAGCGGTGCTCATGCTATGCAATTTGCCCCAATGCGGCCGTCCCTGATATTTCTGTAAAATCGGTTCAATCAGATCAAAGATGGTGCGGTAATCCTGTTTATAGAACTGGTGAATAGAAATAGACACTGAATCGCGCTGATAAAAAGGACTCAGCCAGATCTCATCGCCTTTGACATAACGGAACTCGATCGGGAAAAACATCGGCACCTGATGTTTACGTAAAATATGCAGAATCTCGTCCAGACACTGCAAGCCTGAATCAACCGGAATCTGATATTCCATTTCATTAAATTTGTTCTGGCGCGGGGTCGGAAAAATCCGGGATGACCAATCTACATAGCAAGTCGATTTAACAAACACACTCAGCAGTTTTTGCAGATAGGGATTTGTCTTTGGGAAAAGTCGCGTCAATTCCGAACATACGGTTAATAAAGTATCTTCCGAAGGCCAGCTTTCCTGTCTCGGCTGAATGTCATCCTCCGTGTCATCCAGGGTTTTCAGTATCACCTGATCGGCATGCAGAAAAGCCCAAAACTCAATATGTCGGTGCTGATGTTTCCATTGACCAATATGGGTAAATATGTCTTTTAATGAACAGAGCTGGATCTGTTCTTTTAGTTTATATCGTGGTCGATTTTGCAGGGTTATTTGGGTCAATATGCCCAAGCTGCCCAATGCCACCCGTCCAGCCTGAAATATCTCAGCATTCTGCTCACGATGACATTGCAACAGCTCTCCATCCGCGGTCAGTAATTCAAAGCCTTCCACAAAAGCAGAGATGCAAGGTAAATCGATGCCCGTGCCATGCGTTCCGGTAGAAATCGCTCCGGCCAGACTTTGCTGGTCTATATCACCCTGATTGATTAAGGCCTGATTGATCGGTGCCAGATCTTTCCCTAAATCATATAAACGCGTACCGGCCTGCACAGTGCATTGGGTTTTCTCTTGATCAAAGGCAACGATACCTTTTAACAAATCGAGATTAAGCAACACCTCATCTGTTTTGGCCAATGGGCTAAATGAATGTCCTGCACCCACTGCACAAATGTGTGCATGGGTCTTCACTAAACTTTGTAATTCACTGATCTGGCTGGGCTGAACAATCCGAGCGGCACTGAACTGGCTCCCCGACCAGTTTCGCCAGACGTCATTCGCCTGTTGTATTTTCATTATTCTTCCTGGGCTCATATTATTTTAATGGCTGAACTAGAGTAAAATACCTAAAAAATCAAACTTGGGAACCCATGCGTTCAAAACATTTAAGTAGGGTTAAATATTTTTATTAATATTCAAATACTTAAAATTTGTAAAATCGCACTCGACTAAAGCATAAATGCAAGATTTCTGAGAAATACATATCTTTTCAACAGGATATGAAAATAAATATAGAACGGAGTTTTACAATGGTTAGCGCATATGATGAATTACCGCGTACCCCCGCGAATTTTGTAGCCTTATCACCTTTACGCTATCTTGATCGTGCAGCTTATATCTATCCAAACCAGAACGCGATTATTCACGGTAAGCGTCGTATTACCTGGCGTGAGAAATACAACCGTTGTCGTCAGTTTGCCAACCAACTCCAAAAATTAGGCATCGGTAAAAATGATACCGTGTCTGTCCTGCTGCCTAACGTCCCTGCCATGATCGAAGCGCATTTTGCTGTACCAATGGCAGGTGCCGTCCTGAATACCTTAAATACCCGTCTGGATGCCAAGACCCTTGCTTTCATGCTGGAACATGCTGAGAGCAAAGTATTATTGGTTGATCCTGAATTTACTGCACTTGCGACTGAAGCACTCGCTCTAGTTTCACAAGACATTTATGTCATTGATGTGGCTGATGCAGAGTTTGAAGGTGAAGACCAGCGTATTGGCCAAATCGAATATGAAGACTGGATTGCGCAAGGCGATGCAAACTTTGAATGGCATTTACCTCAAGATGAATGGGATGCCATCAGTTTAAGTTACACTTCTGGGACCACCGGCAACCCGAAAGGCGTGGTCTATCATCATCGTGGTGCCTACATTAACGCAGCCAGTAATATTATCGCCTGTGGCATGACACCACGCGCTACCTATTTATGGACACTTCCGCTGTTCCACTGTAATGGCTGGTGCTTTGCCTGGACCATGGCGGCCAATGGCGGAACCAACGTTTGCTTGCGTAAAGTCGATGCTGAACTGATCTTTAAACTGATTGCTGAACATAAAGTCGATTACTTCTGTGGGGCACCGATTGTCTTGTCAATGCTGATTAACGCACCTGAAGAGAAAAAGGCCAAGATTGATCACCGTGTCGAAGTGATGGTCGCGGGTGCTGCACCGCCAGCTGCGATTATCGAAGGCATGCGCAATATCGGTATTAATGTAACGCATGTTTATGGCTTGACTGAAACCTATGGCCCTTCTGCCCTATGTGCATCTCAGGCAGGCTGGAGTGATTTATCCATTCAGGAACAGGCGCAGTTGCACTCCCGTCAGGGCGTACCGTATCCATTGCAAGATGGCATGAAAGTACTTGATCCGGATACCATGCAGGAAGTGCCACACGATGGCCAGACCATGGGTGAAATCATGTTCCGTGGCAATATCGTGATGAAAGGCTATCTGAAAAATCCCGAAGCTACCGCGGAAGCCTTTGCGGGAGGCTGGTTCCATACAGGAGATCTGGCAGTTTGCCAACCGGATGGCTATGCCAAAATTACCGACCGCTCTAAAGACGTGATTATTTCCGGCGGGGAAAATATTTCATCACTTGAAGTGGAGGAAGTGCTGTATCAGCATCCGGCGGTGCTGACTGCGGCGGTAGTCGCCAAGCCTGATCCACGCTGGCAGGAAGTTCCTTGTGCCTTTATTGAACTCAAAGAAGGAACAAAAGCCACCGAAGAAGAAATTATGGAATTCTGCAAACAGCATTTAGCGCGTTTTAAAGTACCTAAAGATCTAGTGATTACCGAAATTCCAAAAACTTCGACCGGTAAATTACAGAAATTTGTTTTACGTGAATGGGCTAAAGAGCGTGCGCAAGGTGAATTTTCTTAATTCCATACAAGTATATTCTTTTAAAATCTGCTCAATAAAAAAATCGTGCTAAGAAAACTTAGCACGATTTTTTATTGAAATAACCTCTCCCAAACCCTCTCCTGCAAGGCATAGGTATCTACACAATTCCTGAACTTTGCGTTAAATTGAAGAGCATGCTCTTCAATTTAACATCTCTGGCCTGGATCAGCGTCTTGTCAAGCGCTATAACAGCCTTGTAAAGCTCAATATGAACCCTCTTGCTTCACTTGCTCCGGCAATCAAAGACCTGGCTTCTGCCCAAAAGTCGAGTTTCGCAACCACACAAGCGGTCTGGCGATTCCTGAATAATGACAAAATCTCTTTTAGTCAGTTAAACCAGCCAATTGAACATCTTGCATGTGAACAGATCAAGGCATCACCGCATCAATATGCATTGATTGTTCATGACTGGTCTCAGCTACAGTATGTGAAACACCATCATAAAATTCAGCGCCTGCAAAGAACCCATCAATATGATTCAGGCTATGAATTGCAAAGCAGTCTGCTGGTTGATGCAGCCTCGGGACTACCTATTGCGCCACTGGCGCAGACACTATCAGATGCCTCAGGCTGCTATTCCACATTCAGTCAACACTCTGCTGGGCGCAAATCTCATCTAGATTCACTTACCGAACAAATCAAAGTGATTGAACAATATCCCATTGAGAAAACATGTGTTCATATCATTGATCGTGAAGGTGACTCCATTGCCCACCTAAGGGAAATGAGCAGCCAGGGTTTTAAATGGCTGATTCGGGCGAAAGAAGGCCATCGAATTGAGCATCAGGGCAAAACATGCAAAGTTGCAGAAGCCGCAGAACGAGTAGAAACGCAGCAGGTCCAGCCGATTGCCTATAAAGGAAACCGGCATATGTTGCATGTGGGAGAAACTGCTATCCGGATAACACGTGCAGCAAAACCGAAGAGAAATGACGATTCAGGCCAACGGGTTGCTCCCCAGCCAGGGAGTGCGATTGAAGCCAGATTAATTGTTGCCGTAGTGAAAGATGATCAGGATAAGACCGTCGCAAGATGGTCACTAATCAGCAATGTTCCATCAGAGATTACTACGGTAGAGATGACAACCTGGTATTACTGGCGCTGGACAATTGAATGCTATTTCAAGCTGCTCAAGCAGGCAGGTCATGATATTGAAGCATGGCTTCAGACCAGACCTGAAGCCATTTTAAGGCGGTTACTGATTAGCTGTATGGCTTGTGTTTTAACTTGGCGAATCCAGCGTTCTGAAGATGAACACCATCAGAAAATTCGTGTATTTCTCACCCGTCTTTCAGGTCGGCAGCAGAAAAGAGGTAGGTTGGAAAGTGCACCTGCCTTATTGGCAGGGCTTTCGATTTTACTGAACACTCTTCAACTGCTCTCGGAATATTCAATAGATGAACTCAATGAGATAGCCACAATGGCATTAGGTATCTCATAGATGTGTAGATACCTATGCCTGCAAGGAGAGGACTTTAAGGAACTTACATCTCAACCATTTCTACCCCATCAATGCGTGCCACAGTCATCAAGTCTTTATCACCACGACCTGAAACCGTCGCAATAATAATTTGATCCTTGTCCATAGTCGGTGCAAGTTTAGTGACATAAGCCATAGCATGTGCGCTTTCTAACGCCGGAATAATGCCTTCAATCTTGGTCAAGTCGCGGAAACCTTGTAGGGCTTCTTGGTCATTAATTGGTACGTATTTAACACGATCCATATCTTTCAGGAAGCTATGTTCCGGACCCACACCCGGATAATCCAGACCTGCAGAAATTGAATGGGTTTCGATGATCTGGCCTTGCGCATCCGACATCAGATAAGTACGGTTACCATGCAGAACACCGACATGACCGGCATTCAATGGCGCAGAATGTTTACCTGATTCAATCCCATGACCTGCTGCTTCAACGCCGTACATTTTCACATCTTGGTCATTCAGGAATGGATAGAACAAGCCCATTGCATTAGATCCACCACCGACACATGCTACCAGTGCATCTGGCAGACGGCCAGCCTGTTCCAGAATCTGACGGCGTGCTTCACGACCAATGATCGACTGGAAATCACGAACCAGTTGCGGATATGGGTGTGGACCTGCCACAGTACCAATCACGTAATAAGTTGAATCAACATTGGTCACCCAGTCACGCATGGCTTCATTCATGGCATCTTTCAATGTTTTGGAGCCACTTTCTACCGGCACAACCGTCGCGCCTAATAAACGCATACGGTAGACGTTCATCGCCTGACGTTTTACATCGTCTGCGCCCATGAATACTACACATTCAAGACCTAAACGTGCTGCAATTGTTGCCGTTGCTACACCATGCTGGCCTGCACCTGTTTCGGCAATAATACGTTTCTTGCCGGAAAGCTTCGCCAGTAAGGCCTGACCGATTGTGTTATTTACTTTGTGCGAACCGGTATGGTTCAGGTCTTCACGTTTCAGGTAAATCTGTGCGCCACCCAACTCTTTCGACCATCGTTCAGCATGATATAAAGGACTCGGACGACCGACGTAAAACGCCATGTCACGGTCAAATTCTGCCAAAAACTGCGCATCATCTTTCATACGGAAATAGAGCTTTTCCAAGTCTTCTAAAGCCGCCATGAGTGTTTCTGACACAAAACGTCCGCCATGAATACCGAAATGCCCGCGTTCATCCGGGAATTGGGTATAGTCAACTGCCTGACTGTTCTGGCTAGTACTTTGCTGATCCACGATGGACTCCTTGCATAAAGCGTTCTATGAGTTGTTGGTCTTTAATACCTTTTGCGGACTCGACACCGCCACTCACATCGACGGCATACGCCTGTGTGGTGAGAATTGCCTGTTCAATATTGTCAGGATTTAAACCGCCTGCCAAGATCAAGGGAATATCGAGTTTGGGAAATGTGTCCCAATCGAAGCTGTGCCCTGTGCCACCTTTCAGATCAGGATGCCATGCATCTAATAGCACTGCGCTTGCGCCTGCATCTTGATAACCTTGAATTTCTGCGACTGCATCCAGATCAGGTTTTACCTGAATGGCTTTATACCAACGGCGTCCGACCTGCTGGGCGATAGCCTGACACTGTTCAGGTGTTTCATCGCCATGAAATTGTAAAATATCCAGTGGAACGGTTTTCAGAATATCCTGAATTTCATCTGCATGACTATTCACAAATAAACCTACGGCCTGCACATACGCCGGAATCGCCCGGATCAGGATTTCAACCTGCTCTAAAGTGACATGACGCGGACTCGGTGGATAAAATACAAATCCTATCGCGTCACAGCCAGCATTGGCTACGGCATGTACATCTTCGACTCGGGTAATTCCACAAATTTTGGCACGGGTTCGCATATTATGTTGGCTCTAGATCTACCAATGTATTGAACAATCTGTAAGATTGGGGCAAATCATTGTAATGCAATTTTTCTGAATTGCGTAAAAGTTCATCCGGATTATTCTCTATGCAGATTGTATATAACTCATACTGACTTTATACTGCGCTCACTTTGCAGCAAGTCCAAGCCTTCAGGCTTTAGGGAAGCTGGTGTAAATCCAGCACTGCCCCCGCAACGGTAAAAAATGAAACGTCTATCAATTTAAACTCTTTGGTTTACACCACTGCATCTTGATGTGGGAAGGTGGATATACAGCAAAGTCGCTGCTTTGCACATTTAAGTCCGGAAACCTGCTTGCTGTGTTCTATAACTCAATCATTCACGGGGAAGTGAATGTAGGGAGCTTTAACATGTCACTTCATTGTCAACCTACTGCCTTGGTAGGTGCGATCGCACTTGCGTTGGGTACCACTTCATCTGTTTTTGCTAACGAGCAAAAAGTTGCGAAAGCATCTTTAGATACCATTGTGGTTACAGCAACTCGTTCTGCAGAAAACATTGAAAATGTCCCTGCACGCATCTCGATTATTGAGCCTGCAATTCTTGAGCAATCATCGATTACATCACTTCCAGAACTATTAAAGAATGATGCATCTATCAACATGGTTCAAGCAGGAGGTATTGGTCAACAATCATCGATCTTCTTACGTGGTACTGAATCAGATCATACCCTCGTATTACGTGATGGTGTTCGACTTAACACAGCAACATCTAACGCAGCATCTTTGGCTTTTATTGATACCACTGATATCAAACAAGTTGAAGTATTAAAAGGTCCTGCCTCTGTACTTTATGGCTCAGATGCGATTGGCGGTGTTGTTCAAATCATTACCCAAGCCCCTAAAAAGTCGGGTGGATTTGTTACAGGCGAAATCGGTGAAAATAAAACGTATAAATCTGTAGTTGGGGCTGATTTAGCAGAAAATGGGATCTATACTCAAATCCGCGGTCAACGCCTTGAAACTGATGGTACGATTGTCACAGATATTCCCAACACTCCCAAAGCAAGTTTTGATCAAAAAGGTTTTACCACCAAATTAGGCATTGATAAAGCCCAATACAACGCAAGTATCGAATACAGTGAAAATCAAGGCTCAAGCCAATACGATGATTATGGTGCACAACGCTCTCATAACTTTGAAAATAAATTATTCACTGCAAAGAGTGCACTCAAATTAAATGATCAGTGGGAGCTTAATGCGCGCTACTCTAAATTTGAAGACAACCTTGTCCAAAATGATTTAACTGATATATATAATTGGGTACAAGATGAAATTACAGGTAATTGGAATTCTACCTATGTTGGCTCAGAAATTGACTACACTTTAAATGAACGTCAAGAATATGACCTGAATGCTCGATGGAAGCTAACACCGCATCAAAATATATTAATTGGTGGAACGATTAACAAATCAGATGTTAATAGTCTAAGTTATGGAACTGAATATAATACGTCATTAGATTCAAATGGATATTATGTTCAACATCAATTTAATAATGATAAATTGAATACTCAATTGGGTATTCGCTTAGAAGATAATAAGCAGTTTGGCGAACATACTGTAGGTCAAGCTGCACTTCGTTATAAACTTACATCAGATACAAGTGTATATACCAATATCGGTACTGCTTTTAGAGCACCAAGTGCAAATGATTTATACAGCTCATCAGGTAATCCAAATTTAGAACCAGAGGAAAGCATTTCATATGAAATTGGTTTAAATCAAAATTATTCACATGGTTTTAGCTCTGAATTTAGCTTATATCGTAATGAAATTGAAAACTTGATCACCTATAAAGCAGGCGAAAATCAAAACATTAAAAAAGCGATTCTGACAGGATTTGAATCAGCATTGAAATGGCAAGCTGATCAATTCTATACACGTCTATCATATAGCTATGTTCAACCTAAAGATGACTCAGATAATCGTGATCTCGTTCGTCGCCCACGTCACCATGCTACTGCAACTGTAGGTATGACGAATGAAAACTATGGCTTGGGCTTGTCTTTAAATGCAAAATCTAGTTCCAAAGATTGGGACTACAAACATGATAATCCAGGTTATATGACAGCAGATTTCAATGCTCATTGGAATCTAAATCCATCTGTTAAGCTTTTCACAAATATTCAGAATATGGGCGACACTAAATTCAAAACTTCATATCAAGATTATGGAAACTACTACTTAAATGGGGGTCGTCTTGCTTCTGCCGGTGTGACCTTTAAATACTAAGTTCAACCTTTTTAGAAATACTTTTGAGAATCATGTCATGTCTATGGCATGATTCTTTTTATATTCAGCATTTAAAAAATTAAGGAATTCAAATGGGCCACCGTTTAAGTAAAATTTACACGCGCACAGGCGATTCAGGCACTACCGGACTCGGTGATGGCTCACGTGTTGCCAAAGATGATTTACGTATTGATGCACTCGGCGATGTCGACGAACTGAATGCCGTGATTGGCGTATTACGCGCACAAATTTCAGCAAGCACTATTAAAGATCAAGCCGCTTGGGATAAATCTTTAAGCCTGATTCAGCACTGGCTATTTGATCTGGGCGGCGAAGTCTGCATTCCGGGTTTTAATCTGGTGCAACCGGTATCGATTGAGTTTTTGGAAAATGATATCGACCGAATGAATGCGGCCTTACCAATGCTCAAAGATTTTATTCTGCCGGCAGGCACATTGGTATGTAGTTTTGCCCATCAGGCTCGTGCGGTTTGCCGTCGTGCAGAACGCAGCGTAATGTCAGTTCATCACCGTGACCAAAATATTCAGGCAGCGTCACTGCAACTACTTAACCGTTTATCGGACTGGTTATTTGTAGCATCACGCATCCTGCAACGAAGCGAGGGCGGTTCCGAAGTGCTGTGGCAAAAAAATATCAATGACAGCATCGAAAAGTAAAATTATGTTTCAAGTTAGCATCTGAAAATACCCATCAGATGTCTCTTGATTTTACAGAGCATCTGACGAAAATAGAAAGTGTCATCCTTCTGTCACGTAGCCCTCGCAAAATGAACTTAACTTTCCCACTCATGAGCATCTTATGCGCATAATTGGTCATCGTGGTGCACGTGGCGAAGCCCCTGAAAATACCTTGGGCGGTTTTCAATATATTCAGGAGATCGGCATTCGCGCCGTTGAGTTTGATGTCCGTCAACTCAAAGACAATGCCTTAATCATCATGCATGATGACAACTTTGTGCGTACCACCGGTTTGCAGAAGCATCTATACGAGTGTAACCGTCAAGATCTTACCCAATATAATCACGCAATGGCCTGGTCAGAATGGAATAAAATCGAAGCGACCCCACTGCTCGATCAAACCTTAAATGTCATTCGAAATTTTGAGCATATTGAAGTCGAAATTAAAAGTGTTGACTCTGAAGCAGCAGCTGAAAAAATCGCGTTTGAAGTCGAACAGCAGTTACAAGGTTATGAGCAGGCAGCCATTATTACCAGCTTTGATGCCAAAATTCTGGATGCTTTCAAACAGCATAACTCACGTTTAAAACGCGGTTTATTGATTGAAACCGATGTCAAACATCAAGCCATTGATCAGGCGCTGGAACTTGGGTGCTGTCATATTGGCTGGATGGATGAACTGGCCAGTAAAGACCTGATTCAAGCCACGCAGGCTGCCGAGTTGAATATCAGTGTCTGGACAGTCAATGATGTCACCCGTGCCAAACAGCTGCGAGACTGGGGGATTCAGGGGCTAATTACCGATTATCCAAAACTGATGCTACAACAACTCTAAGACAACCTCTTTTAGCCTTGATTGATCTAGGTATTTCTTGATCCAGTCCATTTCGAAAATGTAATAATGAAAGTGTGAATCTTCCTTAATCAGATTTTATTTGAAAGTGAAATTAAGTTGCCCAACCTCTATATTCTGCAAATTTCCTGATAATATTGTAGAAATTATGAACAACTATTTTCCTCTGATTCATTCGGTTTCCATTTTCTGAAAGAGTGATAATCCTCAGTCACTTAGTCGGAAATCAGAACCCGTCTACGCTCGCAAAATGGTCACTTCTGCCCTACTTATTCTGTTACCGACAAGTACAATACAACCGTACAATCATGCTAGTGATGCCTTAGGGCACATGCTAATATGGACAAGATAGGCTGCTGTTAAAACCAACAGTAGTTTCTGCTTTTTGTTATACCTTCCGAGGTTCTAGGAGTGCTGTTGGAGATGAATGCTCCCTTACCCAAAGCCCCCATCAACTGGATTGCTGTGTTTGCATTGGTATTTTTACCGATCGTAGCCCTGATTGCGATTCCGTTGTATGCGTATCACCATGATTTTAGCGCTGCCGCTTGGATCAGTATGTTTGTTTTACTGGGCGTAAGCAGCCTCGGCATTACAGCAGGATACCATCGCCTGTGGGCACATCGTGCTTATGAAGCCACTTTACCATTAAAAATCATCTTGATGATTATGGGTACATTTGCTGTACAGAATAGTATTTTATTCTGGGCATCTGGTCACCGTACCCATCACCGTCATGTCGATGATGTTGATCAAGACCCGTACTCGATCAATAAAGGCTTCTGGTATGCACATATTGGCTGGATGTTACGTGATTATCCATCTGGTGCTGCCAACTATAAAAATGCGCCAGATCTATTAAAAGATAAAGTGGTGATGTTTCAGGACAAATACTACGTTCCTTTAGTGATTACTGTTCATGCTGCGATTTTATTGCCAATTGGCTGGGCAGTCGGCGATGTCTGGGGCGTATTGCTGTTGGGTGGATTAATGCGTTTAATCCTGAGCCATCATGTAACCTTCTTCATTAACTCGCTATGCCACATGTGGGGAAATCGTCCTTATACCGACGAAAATACTGCACGTGACAACTTCGTACTCGCGGTTGCAACTTGGGGTGAGGGTTATCATAACTATCACCACATTTTCCAATACGATTACCGTAACGGCGTAAAATGGTGGCAATACGATCCAACTAAATGGTTGATCTGGACTTGTTCTAAACTTGGTTTAGCTAAAAACTTGCGCCGCATTCCTAGCTTTAATATCAAAAAAGCGGAATTGGCAATGAAGTTTAAATATGCTGAACAGGATCTTGCGGTATATGGCCATGATGTTTCTGAAGATATCTCGGCGGTAAAAACCAAGATCGCACAGGAATATGATGCATTTACCCAAACTTTAAATGACTGGGCGAAGCTGAAAGAACAGGAAATTCAGGTCAAGAAAGCATCGATGGCTGAAAAAATCCATCAGATGGATGACAAGCTGAAAGTTGAATTCCAGCTGGTTGAACAGCGTCTTTCTCATCATCGTCAAACCTTGAATCTACTGGTTCGTAATTTGAAAAAATCTGCAGTTTCTCAATAAAAGCTGTTGAACACTAAAGCCCCGATTGGGGCTTTTTTTATGTCCGAAAGATAACGTGAACTCTCGCTTATACAACAGTTTTATACAGCTATCTTTGTTATAGTAAATTTATTCCAATCCTGTACTGATGCCATGTATTTTAACTCTCGCTATCAAACACTGCCCGCCCGCCTCTATCACCATCAAGTTCCGCTGCCGTTAAAAGGTGCGAAAGCCGGACATTTTAATGCAGCTTTAGCAGAGCAACTGCAATGGTCGGATGAAGACAAGGCGCAATGGGTCGAGATTTGTAGTGGTCAGAAAGTTTTTACTGAATTTGAACCCTTGGCTATGGTCTATGCAGGTCATCAGTTTGGACAATGGGCAGGACAGTTGGGAGATGGTCGCGGGTTGTTGATTGCGCAAATTCTGGATAAAAATAATCAGACCATTGACCTGCATTTAAAAGGTGCTGGTGCAACCCCTTATTCACGCATGGGCGATGGTCGTGCAGTACTGCGTTCAGTCATTCGTGAGTATCTGGCAGGTCATGCCTTAAATGCTTTAGGTGTAGCATCCAGTAATGCAGTTGGTTTTACTTCATCAATCCAAGGTATTCAGCGTGAGAAGCTAGAGCCGGGCGCGATGATGTTGCGTACTTCAGACTGTCATATCCGTTTCGGCCATTTTGAATGGATCAATCAGTATCAGCCAGATCTACTAGCTGAATTTATCCAGAAATGTATCGAATGGCATTATCCAGAATGCCTGCAAGCCGAACAGCCGATTCTGAGCTTTGCCACAAAAGTTATTCAGCGCACTGCGGTGATGATTGCCAAATGGCAACTGGTTGGTTTTGCACATGGCGTGATGAATACTGACAACCTGAATATTACCGGTTCAACTTTGGACTTTGGTCCTTATGGCTTTATGGAGCGCTTCCGTCCGAACTGGATCAATAACCACTCGGATTATCAAGGGCGTTATACCTATCAGCAGCAGCCAAGTATCGGACATTGGAATTTGTGGCAATGGTTAAACAATCTGGTCCCGCTCTGCCCTACAGATTATGACAAAGAACAATGGAAACAGGATTTAGCTGCATGTCTGGAGCATTATGAACCAACATTCTTGGAACATTATAAACATGGTTTAAACCAGAAAATGGGCTTGCCAAGTTTCCATAAAGACAGTTTTGACTGCGCTATGGCCTTTCTGCGAATTTTGCAAAGTGAGCAACTAGACTATACCCAGAGTTTTATCGGGTTGCAAAATAAAGACTATGAAGCCCTTAAAGATGATTGTCTGGACCGACGCCAGTTTGAAGCATTCCTGGCGCAATATAGATCTATCCGTGAACACCAGGATATAGAAGAATTGGATGCCGCCATGCAACTGGCCAATCCGCATTATATTCTGCGGAATCATATGGCACAGAAAGCCATTGAACTGGCAGAGCGGGATGATTTTTCTGAAGTAGACCGTCTGTTTAAATTACTCAGTCAGCCTTACCTGAAACAGCCCGATTTGGAACAGCCTGAAGATTTAGCGCCATTGCCAAGTGATGTGCCTGAAGTGATGGTGAGTTGTTCGTCTTAATAAATAGACTCAAAAAACATGCAAAAAATTGATCAAACTAAATTGACACATGAAATTATTGAAACAGCATATAAGCTGCTTACTCACAAACTCGCATTTGGAGGATTAATTACACATAACGAAAGTGCTTTCCAATTAGAATTAGGACATATTTTAAAAACACTTGGGCAGTTGTATGAGTTTAGGTTAAGCGACAAATTCCATTTAGAGTTTGAAACATTTTTACCTTTAAAAACAACGAGTATTAAGAGTCAATCTGAGCGAGCAAGAATTGATATTTTAATTCGTTATCAAGATGGTGATCATCAAACTTGTGCTGCTATAGAACTAAAATTCTTTAAGAAAAGTAACCATCGGGAACCTAACAACCGTTAAGATGTCTTTAAAGATCTTTCAAATTTAGAACTTTACAAGAGAAATGGAATCGACATTTGTTATTTCATTCTCGCAACTGATCATGCCCACTATTGCAACCAAATAAAATATTCGGATGATACCCGTGATTTTGATTTCAGGCATAAAAGTACGTACAAAGAAGGAACGATATTAAGTTATAGAACTCCTAAGCCTTACGGAAACGATATTACACTCATGCAAGACTATGAGTTTTTATGGGACCAGATTAACGATTTATATTTTCTGAAAGTACAAGTTTAAATAAATGTGGATGGTTAATAATAACATCCACATTTATTTTTTAATCAATCTTCAGGATATTCAAAACGGTAGCCCACACCATACACCGCCTGAATCCACTCATGACGGTTGCCGGTTTCAGCTGCATCGGAAATCTTGCGGCGCAAATTCTTGATATGACTGTCAATGACACGGTCTGCCACATCAAAACTGTCCGGATTAATATGATCCAGCAATTGCGCACGTGAATAGACCTGTCCGACATGCTCCACGAATAACTCCAGCAAACGGAATTCGGTCGGCGTTAAATTCAAGGCTTTTTGTTGATACCAGATGCGCTGTTGTGATTTGTCCATACGGAATAAGTCATTGCTTTCCGGTTCTGATTTACGATCCAGACGACGTAACACAGCCTGTACGCGCGCAACCAGTTCTTTCGGACTAAATGGTTTACAGAGATAATCATCTGCACCCATATTCAGACCCAACACACGGTCAATTTCTTCAGTACGCGCGGTCACCATGATAATTGGCAAATCCGACTGTTCACGGACTTTACGGCAAATGGTCAGACCATCCATACGCGGCACCATCAAGTCCAAAATCATCAGACTCGGTTTACGCTGGGTAAAACTGTTATATGCTTCCTGCCCATCATGAAACATACTGACCTCAAAACCAGCAGCTTCCAGATAGTCTCGCACCAACTGTGCAAGTTCGATTTCATCTTCAACCAGCATGACATGTTTCATCAATATATTTCCTTTATGGTTTCACTTGTTTAGGAAAGCTCAGCTTGCATCGTAAACCACCCAGTGGTGAATGTGCAAAGCTTAAGCTGCCGCCCAGCGCCTGCGTAATTTTACATGATAATGCCAAACCCAGTCCGGTTCCGCCAGTCGCCCGGGTACGAGAATCATCGACACGGTAGAAACGCTCACCAATACGCGCCAGTTGTTCATCAGTCAGACCAAACGGACTATCATCGATATATAAGGTCCATTCTTTATCATCTTGTGTCGTATGAATATGCACCTGCCCGCCTGCTTCAGTATAGCGAATACTGTTACTGAGCAAGTTCGCCACAATCTGTTTAAAACGATCCAGATCCAGATTTAACTCAGTCCCCTCACCGTCTGCATTGACCGTCAATTCAGCCTGCTCAAAATTCGGCTGGAAGTTGATGAGTTCCTGCTGCACCACCTCCCACGGATTCACCGTCGAAAAATAGAATTGTAATTGCTGGGCATCGGCCTGTGCCAGCGCGGCCAGATCTTGGGTCAGTTTTTTCAAGCTGTTTACCTGAGCCAGCATGGATGCAAAATGTTCAGGCGTTGGTTTACGAATCCCGTCCTGCATCGCTTCAATCTGTGCCTGTAAGACTGCTAGTGGCGTTTTTAACTCATGCGAGGTATCTGCCACCCACTGACGGCGTGAGGTTTCATGCTGATCCAGAATCACCGCCAATGCATTTAATTCATTGGATAAATCACCTAATTCATCATTCCGGTTCACTTTAACCTGATATTGATAATTTCCTTGGGTCAAGGCACGTGTACCATTGAGCAAACGTTGAATCGGCTTTTTAAAATAAGTCGCCAATAACAAGGACGCAATCAGACTCGCCAAAATACTGAGTGCATAAACCAGAAATAAATAACGCTTCTGGTTACTAAAGAAATTGATACTTAAGGCATCATCCTGATCCAGAACCGGTTTTAAGCCCAAATAGCCGACAATCTGGTTATTCACCATAATTGGGCGATAAGAGACCTGCTCATCCGAAGCCTCACCGACCACAAAACGACGCTTGGCATCATACAGAGAAAGACGTGAACTGAGACCAAGACGATCCGGCATCTGGATAAACTGTTTCTTGCCGGTCGGCTGCTGTGCTGGCTGTTCCCCATTCTTGCGATCAGCCCTAAACAGATTCTGATTGGAGCTGAGCGGGAATTTCAAGCCTTCAAAGGGCTGAAACTGTGAAGGCAAATTAGATGCCAGCACACGTAATTCTTCTTCATTGACCTGACGTTGTGGCAGCGCCGGATCTACCATACTGGGTGCGACCTGAGCCAGAGTCTGTTCCTGAAAATAACGCTGCTGCAAGGCAATATCATACTGACGGCGTAACCACCAGCGTGACAAACGGTCATAATCATCCGGTGCGGCTTCACCTTCCATCTGGAGGATCTGTGCCTGAATCGCATTGCCCCAGTCCTGATAGACTGCATAGACATCTGCCAGATTTTCAATCACATAATCCAGCTTCTGCATTTCGACATCAGCGACATAACGGGCGAAATTACGCTGCATATTCAGATGCAATACACCCAGACTTACCGTGGTAATGACCAGCGTGGTCAACAGCACGGTCAAAAATAGACGTAATGCAATGGGAATGCGGCGAATGTTCAAAATAGAAATCTCAATTTTTCTTCTATATTCATTATTGTAGCGAACACCGCAGCAAAAAACTCTTCATTGTTTCTTCATCTTTATTGTTTAATCTTTATCTGACATAGAATCAGCTTCTTGACGGGGATAAATACAATGCAAACCATGACAAAAATAGCTTTAATCAGTGCAAGTGTTTTATCAATGGGTGCGTTGACTGCCTGTCAATCCACCAGTAATGTCCCAAACAATGATCACCCCCATATGATGAAACATCATGAAGGCAAAAAACAGCATCTAACTCCCGAACAGCGTGAACAGTTTAAGGCAAAGCGTGCAGAACGCATGCAGTTTGCCAAACAGCTTCAACAGGCCTGCGACAATAAAGCTGTGGGCTCGGCTGTTCAAATCAAGACTGGCGATAAAACCATAGACGGCACCTGCAAGATGGTCTTTAAAGCAGATCATAAAGAGATGAAAAGCCATCGCGACATGAAAGCTGAGCATCGTCCGATGCGTGCCGATATGCGTAGAGGCATGATGCACGGTGAAGTCTTGACGGATGCCAAACGTGCAGAATTGACTAAACAGTTTGATCAGCGCCTCGCTCAACACCAGGCACATCAACAAGCCATGCTACAAGCCTGTCAAAGCAAAAAAGACGGGACTGCTGCACAGATCAAGATGGGTGAACAAACCATCAATGGCAAATGTCATGTCCGTTTCCAGCCTACAGTCTCTGCTTATTAATGCATAGGAATCAAGGCTTCACGACTAGCACCTTCGGGTGCTTTTTTATTGCGTGCTCTTTCATGCATACAGTTGACTATTCCTTTCCTGCAGAATATGACTAAAGTCTTTATACTCAAGACCTTTAATGCATCATACAGATTAATCTTTGACTTTACAGTCACCAAGAAAACACCCCGAAAAGCTTGTACCGCAGGGGAAGTTGTTGCACGATTAGATCATTCCAAACCGTGTCAATGAAGACAGGTTTTAGTTCATCTAAGATTATAACGCTGGTTCAACCAGTATTGAGGAAACCGATATGCCACAATACAAAGCGCCTTTACGTGATATGCAATTTGTGTTGCATGAATTATTAAATGCTGAACAACACTATGCAAATCTCCCTGCATTCCAAGAAAACGTAAGCCGTGAGCTAGTAGATCAGTACTTAGAAGCTGCGGCCGACTTCTGTGAAAACGAATTGTCTCCGATCAACCAGACCGGTGACCGTGAAGGTTGTACCTGGAATGACGGCGTTGTCACGACTCCGACTGGCTTTAAAGAAGCGTACCAAAAATACATCGAACTTGGCTTTCCATCGCTGTCTGCTGAAGAACAATATGGCGGTCAAGCTCTACCTGTTTCTCTAGGAAACGTGATTTCAGAAATGATAGGTACAGCAAACTGGGCATGGGGCATGTACCCAGGTCTTTCTCATGGTGCCGTACGTACTTTAGAACATCACGGTTCAGATGAACAAAAAGACGCTTACCTGCCTAAACTGGTTTCAGGTGAATGGACGGGTACCATGTGTTTAACCGAATCACATGCAGGTTCTGATTTAGGTATTATTCGCACCAAGGCCGAACCTCAGGCCGACGGTAGTTATGCCATCACTGGCGAGAAAATTTTTATCTCTGCTGGCGAACATGACATGGCAGAAAACATCGTGCACATTGTATTGGCACGTTTGCCAGGTGCACCTAAAGGCACCAAAGGTATTTCTTTATTTATCGTACCGAAGTTCAATGTAAATGCAGATGGCTCTTTAGGAGAGCGTAACGCAGTTCGTTGTGGTTCTATCGAACATAAAATGGGAATTCATGGTAACGCCACCTGTGTGCTAAACTTTCAAAACGCGAAAGGTTTTCTGATTGGACCTGAAAACCGCGGCCTGAACTGCATGTTCACGTTCATGAACACAGCACGTATCGGTACAGCAGTTCAAGGTCTTGCAGCATCTGAAGGTTCATTCCAAGGCGCGCTTGCATACGCAAAAGATCGTCTGGCAATGCGCTCTCTTTCTGGCCCGAAAGTACCTGAAAAAGAAGCAGATCCAATCATTGTGCATCCTGCGGTACGCAACATGCTGTTGACGCAAAAAGCATTTGCAGAAGGTGGTCGCGCGCTAGTGTATCTATTGTGTCTACATGCAGATATCGTTGAACAAGCGGCAACAGAAGAGGAACGTAAAGCTTCTGACAACATCTTATCGCTCCTAACTCCAATCGCAAAAGCGTTCTTAACCGAAACAGGTTCAGAGTCTGCAAAACATGGCGTTCAAGTGTTAGGTGGGCATGGTTTTATTTCTGAATATGGTATGGAGCAAATTGTACGTGATACACGCATCTCTACTATTTATGAAGGAACAACCGAGATCCAATCACTTGACTTGTTAGGCCGTAAAGTATTGGGTACGCAAGGTGCAATGTTGAAAGACTTCACTAAGATCATCCATAAATTTGCTGAAGCGCACAAAGACAATGCTGCAATGAAAGAATTCATTGAACCATTGGCTGCCTTGAACAAAGAATGGGGCGACCTGACTATGCAAATTGGTATGCGTGCAATGCAAAACCCTGAAGAAGTCGGTGCGGCTGCAGTGGATTACCTGTACTTCTCTGGTTATGTCACTCTAGCTTACCTATGGGCACGTATGGCATTGGTTGCTCAGGAGCAACTGGCTGCGGGCACCACTGAGGTTGATTTCTACAATGCCAAAGTGACGACAGCACGCTTCTACTTCAAGAAAATCCTGCCACGCGTTCGTTCACACGTTGAAGTGATTGCGACAGGTGTAGAGCCATTGATGAACCTGGATGCGGAACACTTTGCATTCTAAGTTAGTCTCAGACTAGCTACATTTCAGAAAAAGGACGGTCAATCAACAGGCAGTCCTTTTTCTTTATAAAGAGTTACAGAATTAACCTTTAGTCGTCTAACATTCAGATTTTGAGTGTTTTAGACTGATTAAAACTCATTTAATCAAACAATAAACAGGTGACACACCATGCCAATTTATAACGCGCCACTTGCCGATATGAAATTCATCCTGAACGATGTCTTCAATGCAGAACAATTCTGGCAGGCCAATGAAAATCTAGCGCATCTGGATGCTGCGACAGCAGAAGCGATTCTTGAAGAAATGGCAAAATTTTCTCAAAACGTCATGCTTCCTCTGAACCGTACCGGCGATGAAGAAGGCGCAAAAATTGAAAATGGTAATGTGACCACACCTGCTGGCTTTAAAGAAGCGTTCAAACAATATGCAGAAGGTGGCTGGATTGGTCTGGGCGCAGATATGGAATGGGGCGGCCAGGAAATGCCGAAAATGCTAACGGTACTTTCTGATGAAATGCTGTTCGCGACCAACCCATCTTTCATGCTCTATCCACTGCTTTCTGTTGGTGCAGGCATGGCGCTGAACAGCTACGCTTCACAAGCACAAAAAGAAACCTATTTACCTAAAATTTATTCAGGTGAATGGTCAGGCACGATGTGCTTAACCGAGCCACATGCCGGTACTGATCTGGGTATTATCAAGACCAAAGCTGAACGTAACGAAGACGGCACTTATAGCATCAGCGGCACCAAGATTTTCATCACGGGTGGTGATCATGACCTGGCGGAAAATATTATTCACCTCGTTCTAGCGAAAACCCCAGATGCGCCTGCCGGCTCTCGTGGTATTTCCCTGTTCATCGTACCGAAATTCTTGGTGAATGAAGATGGTTCTATTGGCGAACGTAACCCGGTCGGCCCAGGTTCAATCGAACACAAGATGGGGATCAAGGCATCTGCGACTTGTGTAATGAACTTTGACGGTGCCAAAGGTTACCTGGTTGGTAAAGAAAACGAAGGTCTGGCTGCGATGTTCGTGATGATGAACTACGAACGTCTGTCGATGGGTATCCAAGGCCTAGGTGCTTCTGAATTCGCTTATCAAAACGCTGCGCAATATGCGACAGACCGTTTACAGGGTCGCAGCGCGGCTGGCGTTCAATCACCAAACAAACCTGCGGACAGTATTCTAGTGCATGGTGATGTACGCCGTATGCTGCTGAATGTACGTGCCAATAATGAAGCTTCACGTGCATTCGCCGTGTATGTAGGTCAACAGTTGGATATCACCAAATTCTCGACTGATCCTGAAGCGGTGAAAAAAGCCAATGACCGTGTTGCGCTATTAACACCAATCGCGAAAGCGTATTTAACGGATACCGCATTCCAAGCGACATTAGATGCACAAATGGTCTTCGGTGGTCATGGCTATATCCGTGAATGGGGCTTGGAGCAATGTATCCGTGACCTGCGTATTTCCCAGATCTATGAAGGCACCAACGGCGTACAGTCACAAGATTTGATCGGCCGTAAAACCATTAAATGTGGCGGCGAATATATCTCTGAATATATCTCTGAAATCCGTGACTTTGCCAATAGTCTGGATGCAGACCTGAACTTCATTAAAGATGCCACACTGGATGCAGCGACTGAAGTTGAATCAGTGACTCAGTATATTCTGGAAGCAGCAAGAGAAAGTCATGACTTTCCGAATGCGACCGCAGTCGACTATCTGCACGCTGTAGGTCTGTTGAGTTTCTCTTATATGTTTGCGCGCATTGCCAATGCAGCGAAAAATAAAGAGGGTGATTTCTATCAGAACAAACTCGCTTTGGCACGTTATTTTGTGCAACGCATTCTGCCTGAACTGGCATTACGCATTACTAAAGTGAAATCAGGTTCTGACGTCATCATGAACTTCTCTGAAGATTATTTCACGACTCAAGCTTAAGCTGAAAATCTGCAATAAAAACGCCTGCATCAGCAGGCGTTTTTTATGAAAATGCAACAATTAAACTTTTTGAATTAGCAAGGTATCCGTCTGATTATTGCTTTTCGGATTCGAATGTTTATTCACAATTTTGATATTCCCCTCTGACTCTAAAGACTCGCAGAGCTCCACCACCTTTTGCATATCTTCAGCCTTAATGCCTACGCCGAGGATTAATTTTTTTCCGGCTTCTAATTGGCTAATTTTTGTTTGAATTTTATCTAACACTTTTTTCTCCTATTTATTCAATGTTACCACCCATACAATATAGCAATTTAGTCTAAAAAAAGCGCAAAAGTTCAAATAATTTAATCTTTATTTTTCATTCAATCATTCTGTGCATGATCTTTGCACGTTATTCTGCAACTATCTTTATTTCACATGAAAAATCAGGAGGATAATATGTCTAAATCACGTCCGAAAATTGAAAAATTTGAAGCTCTCCTCGACCGTCTTGGCAATCTTGCTGTAGAAAGCTTTCATTATATTGCGCTGTTTATTATTGGCTGTATGGTGATCTGGTCCGCTGGCCATACCGTCATTGACATTCTGACCGTGAAACAGTTCGCCACCATTGACGACATTCTTCTGTTGTTTATTTATCTGGAACTTGGTGCCATGGTCGGCATCTATTTCAAAACCAACCATATGCCAGTACGTTTCCTGATTTATATTGCCATTACTGCACTGACCCGTTTGCTGATTGCAGATATTCAACACACGCATAAAGCCAGCATGGATCTGGTGATTATTACCGGTTCGATTCTGATTCTGGCCTTTGCGATATTAGTGGTGCGCTATGCCTCATGGACTTATCCATCCGTGATTCGTGACAAACATAGTGAAAAGCCATTACCCCTTGGCAAAACACCGCGTCCAGAAGATGATGAATTGGCATAGTCTTTTAAGCCCTCTTTTTTTTGCACTTCAGCTTAAAGTAATACTTAAGCCTCGTTTAGGGTTTTGGGAGATTTATCTCAAGCAATCTCTCCCTTGCGTAGCAGTGCTACTCATCTCCTCACAGGAGAGGGAACTATTTTGGTCTTTTTGAGTTATTGACGTTTATAACTGAATTATCCGTTCAGAGTTTAGAGCAGTTTAACGATTCGGCACCAGCACATAGCGTCCGTTTTCATAAATCCAGTAGCTGCCACGCGGTGGTGCTGGTAACCCTAAACGCTGCCAATCGGTAATTACCGTATATCTCGAACTTTCAATCCGGGCAACATTCGGATCACCATTGACCCAGCTATAACTATTCGAATTTTGATAAATAGTGGTCGGTGCCTGATACTGAATGTTTAATCCACTTTGACTCTGTGCAGGTGGATAGCCCCAATATGGTGGTCGTTGCGGGTAATGTGGTCTTGGTGGCAGCGGACGTTGCGGATAATGCTGCCGTGGTGGATCATAAGATCGTGGTGCGCTGCGATACTTCGGTACAGATCGGTCTACACCACCATAACCCACCCAAGCATTGCCAGCCATACTTTGTGTAGAAGCTCCCAATAGCAATGCAGCGAATATTGCACTCAAGAATACTATTTTCATCTGCGCTTCCTGTTAATACCTTGTCTATATTTTAAACAAAATAGATGCAGAAAATATGGATAAGGCTGCTGAGCCTGCAATTTTTTGTAATGTGCTTGCCTATTTTCAATCTAGCGGGCTCATCGGCATCCTGTGGCTTTATGCTAAAATCACTTTTTTAATGTTTCGAGTTGAATACTGTGTCTGATTTAAATTTCGATCGTTTGCATGAATATTTTTCTAAAGTGCCGAGTGTTCAGAAAGAACGGATTGATAGCTATGGTTCAGATGGCAAGCAGGCATGGTGGTTTAAATTTCAGATCAATGTAGATCATCCGCTGGCTTGGCAAACTGTGCAAGAACTAGGTCATGTCCTGAACTATATTTCTAAAAATGAACGTCTTCCAACTCAGTTCCTTCCAGTTTCTCCACCGCCATATATGAATGGTATAGCCAAAGATTTCCTGTCTTGGGTGATCCAGTGTAATCACGCAGATTTCCCGCCAGATGTGGTTTGTGACTGGTTAGAAGCGCGTTTGCCAAATCCGGTCGATGATGAAGCGCAATGGAAAATTAAAACCGATATTTCTGAGCTGGATCAATTAACGGATAAAGAGCTGGATCAGCTGGTTCCGCCAAATCCAGAATCAAAAAGCTGATAATAAAAAATCTTCCTAAATCCCTCTTTTTTTAAAGAGGGACTTTCCTCCCTTTTTTAAAAGGGAGGTCAGGAGGGATTTAAAATCAAAACGTCGACCAGCCACTCCATTCCATAAAACGATACAGCCAATATTTAAAGAACGAGTTTTCTGCATATTGAGTGTAATCTACGCTCATCGAACGACCATTCAGATTTGACCATGCACCGTCAAAATATTGCTGGGCATCCTTGAACACTTCGGCCTGAGGCTGCCCCAGCACGCGCATATTGGTTTCCAGATTATAGTTTTTCAGATTCCGTACGGTAAAATTAGCCGAGCCTAAAATCATTTCAGCTTGCTGAGCATTGCGCTTCATCAGTATTTTGCTATGACATTGCTCACCCTGAGTACGGCACCAGCGCACATCAATACCTGCTTTATGCAGTTCCCAAGCCACTTGCCGGTTTGGAATTCCGTTTTTCTCACGGCCAAAAGCATCTTTATTTGGATCGAGTAAAACCCGGACTTTGACACCACGCTCATGTGCCGCGATCAGGCTTTTAATAATTTTGCGCTCAGACAGATAAAACATCGCCAGATCAATCTGCTCATTGGCTTTGGCGGTCTGAATGAGATTCAAAATCGCATCATAAATAGCTTTTTCAGTTAGCACCTGAACTTGTGGCTGGCTGCTGTCTGCCTGAAAATCCCCGGCGACAATGGCAGGCATATTGGCTTGTGACATCATGCCGACAGATTGCTCGGTTTTCAGGATATCCACAGCGGTGCTACCCCAGACCAATAAACCGATATTGGAATGGCGTGAACTGCCATCATGCGGATTCATGGATGTGACCAGTGCTTTCCAGCCCTGATCGGTATCTACCACCATGGTTTTACGATGATTGGCTTTAAAGTTAAACAGCTCAAAATAACTGCGCAGGGTAATTTTTTCTGTTCCAAATGGATTCGGCAACCAGCCCTTTTCCGGATTATTGCCAATGCCCTGGCAACAGATATACCAGAAGCCCGACCAGCCTGGATTGGAAGCCCGCAATGGCGTCAGATTGGTTTCAATCACATCAACACCGTGCTGACGTAGGGCTCGATACTGCTCGGATCGAATTCCGCCATAGACCGAATTGATCGGATCGGTAATAAATTTGATTTCTACCTCAGGTTGCAGCAGACGTTTACTGATTAAAGCATCCGTCAGTTGTTGACTTAATGCCTGATGTTCCTGCGTAGATGCCCCCGTTTGCTGATTAAATAAAAACATATCCAGCACGATCAGCGATTTGGCTTCTTCAATCATATGCAGCATTTCATTAAAAATGCGATGATCTAGATGCTGTTTTCCTTCGGCATCCAGATAAGTCTGATCAGCCAGAAATTTGACTTCGGCATGACGCATTTTGCCTGTGTAATTCAGACCTTCCGGCAAAGGCTTATAAGTGTGGTAGATCGCTGAAGCCAGATAACCCACGGCCAGCATACTAATGATCAAAGTCGCATAACGGCGATTCGACCAGTTCAATTTATTGTGAATTCGTTGAAAGATACGCATAAGATAAAACCTAACCCAATATACTCAGGCTAGGTTTTATCTTATGATTTTTCAAGTAGATTTCAGTGAGATCTAGATGATTTGGTCAATTATTTCAGTAGACCTGTTAGAAATCATATTGCACGCCGACAGTAAAGTTGCGACCCACCTGCGGAATATTCGACAGGAAGGAAGTATGTGAATACACCTGATCATCAAGCAGGTTGTTGGCCTTGAAATAAACCCTATAAGCATTGTTATCTGCAAGGCTATTGGCATAGCTTAAGCCCACATTCACCATATTGTAGCCTTGGGTTTCATCTTCATAGCTGGCGATTTTGTCCTGATTAAAGACATGATAATACTCAGCCAAACCTGACCAGCCATCGGCAAAGTCTGCTTCGACTTTGGTGCCTAAGCGACCTGCAGGTACCCGTGGTGCATTTTCGCCTTCAATCTTGCCACGCACATAATCCCCAAAGACGCTGAGCTTATACATATCATTGATCTGATAACCGGCTTGTGCTTCTGTACCATAAAATCTGGCTTTGTCTTGGGTATATTGCACGCCACGTAAATTACCTTTCTGCGCTACCGTTTCGCCATAGATATAATCATCAAACCAGTTGTGATACACGTGCACATGGTAATCCAGTTTATCCCCTTCATAATGCAGACCTAACTCGAGATTATTTGAAGTTTCTTTATCGAGATCAGGATTACCTAGTTCATAGGTATTGGTCGCAAAATGCAAGCCATCAGCATAGAGTTCTTGAGCTAAAGGCAAACGCTGCTGATGTGATCCCACTACAGAAAGTTTGTAGTTCGGTGCAAATTCCCAGTTGGCAGCAGCGGATGCAGAAACACCAGTCCCCGAATAATCTTTCTGATCCGAATCTACTTTCACTTTTTGATGATCGACACGCGCACCAAGTTCAACATGCACATCGCCAAGTTGCTTATGTTCTAAAGCAAAAAGACTGAATTTGTCAGTTTTTGTGTCCGGCATCACGACACTAGAACCATGAACATGATGTTCTTCATCGTCCTCATCGCCATCTTCATGATGGTCATGCTCTGATGCGGCAAGATTAATTTTTTGCTGTGAAATCTGGGTTCCGATCACCCCCTCCCAACCTGCAACTGGCACGTGCACCAACTCTAAACGACCGTCATAACCTTTGCTTTTAAAGTTACTGATCACTTCATTTTCTTCAAGTTCATCGTGTTCATAATCGGTCATGCTGGCATGTACACGTAGTTTTTCAACACCGGCAAAAGGTTGTTCCAGTTCGGTGCGTACTTCATAGCGTTCAGATTTTAAATCTACCCATGGTCCACCATGCTCTTCATGGGCTGGTGCATCTGGGTCAGGTGTTGGACAACCATGAAAATGATCACCATGTAAAACACAACCATGATATTCATGACTATGTCCGGGCAAGCCATACTGATCCTGACGGTTACTATAGGACAAACCAACAAAACCACGATCATGAATCCATGATCCACCAATATTGACTGTCTGTCCTTCAGCAAAAGTATTGCCCACACGACGTTCTTTTTCTAATTCGTCATCATGCTCATGAAAATAATCCGGTGCAATATAATCATTGGCGTTACGCTTTGAGCCTTCTACACGCAAAGCAAAGTTTTCACCAATACCCGCTGTCACACCAGCACTTACCAGTTTTTCATCACTGCCTGAGTTATAACGGAGGCCGACTGTACCTTCTAAACCATCTTCAGGCATTTGAGTTGGGATTTTTTGATCAGTGACATTCACCAACCCACCGACTGTACCGGCACCATAAAGCAACGTAGATGGACCACGAATCACTTCGACCTGTTTCGCCAGAATCGGATCAACGGTTACTGCATGGTCAGGAGATAAAGTGGATACATCCGCTGTTTCAGAAGCATGCTGCAACACTTTCACACGTGGACCATCTTGACCCCGAATCACAGGACGACTCGAGCCTGAACCATATTGATTAGAATAAACACCAAGCTCATCTGCCAAGGCATCACCAATGGTGGTGGCGCGTTCAGACAGTGCTTTCTGATCCACGACATGATCTGCAACCGCAAAATCTGCCGCAGTCTGCACCAATGGATGAGCTTGCACCTGAATCGTGTCCAGGGTCTGTACCGGGATAGAAGATGAGGATTGCTCTGCAAATACTGTAGGCGCAACTACAGCAAAAATTGACAATGTTATTAGATTCTTAGGGAAGGACATGACCGAAGCTCAAATTCAGTAATCTGGGTGAATGTTATAATATAACATTTCATTATTTTTGCAATCCTTTACGATAATGAGCTGAATATTTTATTAGAATGTCTTTCTAATATTTTTTATTACATTAAAAACACTATTTTTATGCCCTTTACCTTATCGCATGCTGTGCTTGCTCCACCTATTTCATATTTGACTGGGAATAGACTCCCTGTTGCTGCGCTGGCCATTGGCAGCATGGTTCCAGATCTTTATCGTCTGTTTACTCATACTAATTCTAATATTACCCATTTATGGTCTTCGCTGATTCATCCAGATCTCTGGATCGGTCTGGCTTTTTGTGCGGTCTGGTACCTGATTTACCGGCCCGTGATTTACCGTTGCATCGGTATTCAGCATGATTTAAAGATTCACAATATCCTTTCAGCACTAAAATTTATCCTGGTAATGTGTCTGGCACTGATCGTCGGTACAGCTACCCATTTAATCTGGGATGGACTGACCCACGTCGATTTTCGAACTTTTGCCTTTCATGACGTCTTAGCCCAACATTTTCAGTTGTTTGGACAAAGTTATCCGCTGCACCGGATTTTACAGATTGGCACCTCAGTGATTGTCTTGCCTCTTATCCTGTGGATGAGCCTGCATTACTATAAAACTCATCAGCAATATCTTGCAGTCAGTGTGAAAATCAAATCCTTTGCCTGGGGCTTATTGCTCTTTTCTATATTTACCGGCCTATTTTCTGTCTGGGATTATGCGCGCTATATTTCTACGGAAGTCTGGCAATCAGACCTCTATTATTTTACTGGTCGCTCGATCAATGAATTTAGCCAAGGCTTTCTGATCACCTTCAGTCTGGGCTGTTTACTGTTTTTATTTTTAGACAGAGAGCACAGGATGGATTAAACAAAGCACTGGCTTTGCGCCTATTCACTTTAAAATGATATTGTTTTTGACCCAAGTTCTTGTGACAACATGCCCAAAGAGGCATAATCCTACCTTTACTCAAAGCGGTACGCTGTTTACGTATTCGCTGACCTTAACCCATATAGTTGGATTTCTAACGCTATGATGCGAACTCATTACTGCGGTTCTTTAACCGAAGCTCAAATTGACCAAACCGTAACATTATGCGGTTGGGTACACCGTCGCCGTGACCACGGTGGTGTAATCTTCCTTGACATGCGTGACCGTGATGGTCTTGTTCAAGTGGTTATTGACCCAGATACTCCTGAAGCATTTGCAACTGCTGATAAAGTACGTTCAGAATTTGTATTAAAAATTACAGGCCGTGTGCGTCGCCGTTATGAAGGCACAGAAAATGCCAATATGGTGAGCGGTCAAATCGAAGTCTTGGGTAAAGAAATTGAAGTTCTTGCTCAGTCTGAAACTCCGCCATTCCCTTTGAATGACGAAAACACCAATATTTCTGAAGAAATCCGTTTGAAATACCGTTTCCTGGACATCCGTCGTCCAGAAATGCTAGATCGTTTACGCTTCCGTTCTAAGTTAACCAACCTGATTCGTAACTACTTCGAAGACAATGGTTTCTTAGACGTTGAAACACCAATTTTGACTCGTGCGACTCCTGAAGGTGCGCGTGACTATTTAGTACCAAGCCGTGTATCGAATGGTAGCTTCTATGCACTTCCGCAATCTCCACAGCTGTTCAAACAGTTGTTGATGGTGGGCGGTATTGATCGTTACTATCAAATCGCAAAATGTTTCCGTGATGAAGACTTACGTGCTGACCGTCAGCCTGAATTCACCCAAATCGACGTTGAAACATCGTTCATGAGTGACGATGACATCATGGATCTGATGGAAACTTTAACCGTAAAGATGTTCAAAGAACTTCTAAACGTAGAGTTTGATAAATTCCCACGCATGACATACAACGATGCAATGCGTGACTATGCATCTGACAAACCAGATATGCGTATTCCTTTGAAACTGGTTGACGTTGCAGACCTCATGCAAGACGTTGAGTTCAAGGTATTCGCAGGTCCTGCTAAAGATCCTAAAGGTCGTATCGTTGCGCTTCGCGTACCAGGTGCGGGTTCACTGCCACGTAGCGCGATTGATGAATACACCAAGTTTGTAGGCATCTACGGTGCACGCGGTTTGGCTTACATCAAAGTCAACGAACTTGAAAAAGGTATCGAAGGTCTTCAGTCTCCAATCGTGAAATTTATCGAGCCAATCGTACTTGATCTATTGAAACGTGTTGGTGCTGAAAATGGCGACATCGTATTCTTCGGTGCAGACAAAGCAAAAGTTGTAAACGATGCCATGGGCGCGCTTCGTGTGAAGATCGGTCATGACATGAAACTTGCAACTTGCGAGTGGGCGCCACTTTGGGTTGTTGATTTCCCAATGTTCGAAGAAACTGATGATGGTAAATGGACATCTGTGCATCACCCATTCACGCTTCCAAAATCTAGCGTGGAAGAAGTGAAGAACAACCCAGGCGCTGCGCTTTCTGTGGCTTACGATATGGTATTGAACGGTACTGAAATCGGTGGTGGTTCACTGCGTATTCATAACCTTGAAATGCAAAAAGCGATCTTTGAAGCGCTTGGTATTGGTGAAGAAGAAGCGGAAGAGAAATTTAGCTTCTTGTTAAATGCATTACGTTACGGTGCTCCTCCGCATGGCGGTTTGGCATTCGGTCTTGACCGTCTTGTGATGCTCATGACTGGCGGTTCTTCTATTCGTGATGTCATTGCATTCCCGAAAACCAAGACTGCTGAATGTCCATTGACTCAAGCGCCAGCACCAGTTGAATCAAACCAGCTGCGTGACCTTGGGATTCGCTTACGTGAAAAACCGAAAGCTGAATCTCAAGAATAATTCTTGACGTTTTAAGTGAAAAAGCCCTGCCTCGTGTGGGGCTTTTTTGTGTGATTGAGTCGCATCTGGAACAGTGGCATAATAGCCACAGTTTTTAATCTAAGGTAATTAGCAATGGCTATGCGTCCTGCAGTTCGTAATCGCAGCATTATGCTTATTGTATTTTCAGTGGTTCAATGGCTGTTCATGCGCTATATCCTTGCCAACAACCTGTTCAACCTCGATACCAATGACCGTATTGTGTATTTTTGCCTGAGCAGTATTTTAGGTGCCCTGCTGATTTTTGTAGGTTTGATTTATATGGTGCTGAAGGGCAATCCGGACAAAGACCTATAATCTGACCATCTGGATACCATGTACACCCTACTTAAAAATTTCTCTAAACTTCCATTAAGATTCATTCAAAATCTTGCACAACTGGCTGGATCTCTTTTGTATTTCAGCCATTCTTCTGCACGCCGAGTGACCGAGATTAACCTGGCCTCTGCCTATCCTGAACTTTCGGAAGCTGAACGGGCTGATTTGACCAAAAGCAGCCTGAAAAGTCAGTGCATGACGTATGCAGAATCAGTCAAGATTTGGGGATCATCACCAGACTATGCGCTGTCTTTGATTCAAGATGTGCAGGGCGAAGATATTTTCCTGAAAGCTTTGCAAAATCCTCATGGCTGCTTGGCAGTGGTGCCTCATTTTGGTACGTGGGAGCTTTTAAATGTCTGGGTAAATCAGCACACCTCCCCTGTAATTATGTACAAGCCCAGTAAGAATCAGGATATTGACCGTTTTATGCTTGAAGCTCGGCAACGCCTGAATGCCACACTGGTTCCTACAGATGATTCTGGTGTACGTGCTTTATTTAAGCATTTAAAACAGGGTGGTTTTTCTGCAATATTGCCGGATCATGTACCTAAAGAAAGTGGTGGTATCTACTCACTTTTCTACAATCAAAATGCGCTATCTTCTACCTTACTTTCCAAACTGGCAGCCAAAACACAATGTTCAGTAGTTGGGCTTAGTTGTTTAAGACGTGAAGATTTTTCCGGCTATGATATTTACGTGACTAAATTATCAAATGATATTTTATCTAAAGATTTACAATTGTCGGTTGATACCTTAAATAAAGAAATGGAGCGCATGATTAATGTCGCTCCGGAACAGTATTTGTGGGGGTATAAAAGGTTTAGGAAAATAATTGATGAAAGTAATATTTATCAATAAATTTTAATTATTCAATTAAATCACTTAAAGTTAACTTAATATCAATTCCTAACTTTGTTGTTCGTGCATTAACTTCATTATGTCGTTTAACAATCTTTTTAGTACTTTTTGACAGTAGAGAAGAACGCATTATCCATTGATAAATTGAATTTCTTTGCTCATATTTCTGTATCCAACGCTTATCTCTACTTGCTTGTAATTGTTCAATACTAGGTTGAATCTTATCCCCATATAAATTACGAGATGTATCAAAAATAAATGTATAGTTTGGTGGTAGCTTTTTTAATGTAATAAGGCCTGCATCATGCCACTCATCAACCAAGTTTTGTAAAATAATCTGATCCCAAATAGTTGGATTTTGCAACATACGCTTCTCCCATTCATCCATCAGAGAATGTGCATTTTTAGTGTCATTTATAAAAATAGTACTACTAATTAAACGCTTATTATCTATGTAATGTACTGCAATATCTTCTTCAATTGCATTGAAGTATGGCCGGATATCCTCAAGAATTATAGCATCAGCATCAACAAATAAAAGTGGGCCATGAGTTTCACGACGCATTTGCGAAATAAACACAGGCTTAAATGCAATAATGGTTTGCCAGTCATCTTTTGAAAATTGCTTTAATAGAATATGAATATTAAATTTTTTTGCTGATTCAGCTAAAATTTGAGCATGCTTCGTATATAGTTTATCATCTGTATGAAAACCAAAAACTGTCAACATTAAGAATCCTTTTAATTTTCTACCAATTTAAGTTTAAAATCATAGATAAAAGTGTGATAAAAAACTATAATTTTAAATTTTTTTCGTAATTATATAACAATATAATACACATAAGTTATTGTAATTTATTTAAAAACCAAAGAAGTCATTGAAATAAATTCGATTATTTTATTTAAGTTTTAATTATAATAGAATAAATAAAAAAACATAGTAAATCTTATGTAGTCTTTGTTTTTATATAGTCTTTGTTTTAATATACATTATCATATCACAAAATAATTGATAAAAATGAGTCTCAAAACAATCAAAATTTTTATAGGCTGTGACCCAAACAACTGTGATTTAGAACAAATGATGGTTTTAGACTACAGCATTAAAAAACATACCCAGCAGCCTGTAGAAATTATTTGGATGCAACTTTCGCGTGATCCTTCTAGCTATTGGTATTCTGATCCGAAATCGAATCAAGGATGGAGAACAGAAAACTGGGCGACACCTTTTTCCGGATTTCGGTGGGCTATTCCAGAGTATTGTCAATTTCAAGGTAAAGCCATTTACATGGATACAGATGTCATTGTACTCGATGATCTTGCACTACTCTGGGAACATCCTATTGAAGCCAATGCTATTGTGGCAGCCAAGGGGGGGGGAAGCTCAGCCCGTTTATGCACTTGTGTCTGGGATTGTGAAAAGGCCAAACATTTTCTTCCTAGAATTGAGGAATTAAAAAGTAACCCTGCCAGTCATCAAAGTCTGATGAGACAAATTCAAAAAGAACCGTCATTGGTTCAAGCTTATAATGATCATTTTAATTGCATCGATGGTGAAAATCTAAGTATCAACGAGATTAAAATTTTGCATTATTCCGATATGGGCACCCAGTTTAGTCACAAATATTCAATTCCTCGTCTTCAACACAATAATTCAACACATTGGTTTGATGGCGAAATTATTCCTCACCCCCGAGCGGACCTGACAACACTTTTTGACCAATACTATCACGAAGCCCTTTCTGCCGGATACCAACTTGAGGACTATACAATTACACCCTACGGAAAATTTCACAAAGCATCTCAAAAAAAATACTCGGGCAATAACATTACTCGGTCAGAAACATCCCAGCCTTGGTTTAAGAGGCTCCTGAGCAAGTTTAAAACCAAGCGTGATTCATTTAATTTAGATCATTAACCCTCTAAGCAACTGAATCATCTTATCAATTAGATTATTCTCAAATAAACTTGATATAACTCATAGAAATAAGCTATGAAAGAGACAAGAATATGTGTGGTTTAATTTTCAACCATTTCGTTCGAAATTTGACAAAATATACCTATAAACTTTTAAAACCGAGTACTTACAAACACAACAGACGCTATTGGCCTTTTTACCGTGTGGTTCGTAATGCATCGGGTCAAATTGATCAAGTTTTTTTTAGGAATACCTTAATTGCAGACCATACGCTTAACTTAAAGAATAAACATTCAAAATGTATGCTGATCGCAACAGGACCATCGATTAAAAAGATTCCTGATAAATTTTTTAAATATGAGAAACTGGACTATATTGGCGTCAATGGAGCAATCGCTTTGAATGAGGTCACTTTTCAACACTATGTCATTATTGATCATGATTTTGTACAAAATCGTTTTGATCTCGTTGAGCGGGTTTTAGACACAGCATGCAATTTTTTCACCACCGCACGTTGCTTAGACTATATTCTAAGAAAAGTAAAAATCGAACAGATTCGTTGCCAATTTAAAATTATTGAAATCACGAGTAACTGTAAAAATGAACTTTTTATGGGAAACACTATTCATGTTGATGAAAAAGTTAAGAGTAATTACTTCTACAATGGTTTTGGCTTTTCTACACACATGTATGACACAGTATTTGACTACTATACCGTGGCTTATACCGCATTACAGATTATGTCAGGATTAAATTACCAACATATCTATATTGCAGGTGTGGATATGAATAACTTCGACCTACCACGATTTTATGAAACTTTAGATGCAAAACAACCTACCTTATTAAACCAGCACACCCAATCAATCATAGCGGCATTTGAAACAGCAGCCTATTTCTTTGAAAGTCAAAAAGTGTCTGTTTATAATCTTTCACCCCATAGTCTTATCAAATCATTTAATAAATTAACGCTCGAACAAGACACCATCCTCTAAGTGGTTCAGATCATCCAACCTGATAGAGCGTTAAGATAAGGTTTTACTCTGATCATCATGGAAATCTAGCAGTGAATCTTGAAAATACATTCCTTTTTCATAAAATTCGCCTATATGTTTACGCTCTTTACCGGCAAATTTAATCAATTTAGGGTATTCACCTGAATGATGATTGATTGCCATTTCAATTAATGTTTTTTCTTTGACCCATTTATTTTTTACCTGATAGTAAAAGGCATTTTGATCACAATCAATTAAAGTAATACTAGGCAATGCTTTCAGCATAATCACCTGACACACCACATAGGAAATCAGGTACTCTAAATTACTAATCTTTTGAAATATTCTCTCATAATTTGGCACAGTACGTTTAATTTCATTGATATATGTTTTAGGGCCAACCTGCATGGCGTTCACCAACTCATCAAACCAATCTTTAAAAAACCTATTGTTAGGAGCCGTTGCTAAAAGCCAATTCTCGATGACTGGAGAATCAATATTGGTAGTGTTTTTTTTACGATAATAGGCAAAACTTTCGGTCTGATTTTGAGAAACCAACTCTTGAATCCAATCTAAATTTTCATAAACGATAATACTTGCATCTAACCAGATTCCTCCATAAACATAAAGTAATTTAAATCTGATTAAATCAGCTTTATGCTGAGGTAGATGAATATTTAAAGAATCAAAATCTATCTGTATAAATTGATCAACAGTTGTTGGTGTTAAAAAATGAACCTCATAATTTGCATTTATTAGCTTTATATTTTCTATGCATTTTTCCACAAATAATGGTACATCCCCCTCCCAATACAGCCAAATCAGCTTAGGTATTTTAACTTCTTCTGGCTTTGGATTAAGCGTAATCATATTTGCGTAATTATGAATTTTTAAATTCGTGCCTCTAATCTTGTAAAAATACATGATATAAAACTTAAGCATATAATAAGTTTTTTTAAATATTTTCATCTAAATTATTTCCAACATGCTCATTGATTTATTCCTTTAATGATAAATATTCAATTATTAAGATATTCGATGAATTTTAAGAATTTAGCAGATATTTTAGTGCATGATAACGATCACGCCACATACGCTTCTGCTTTTTAAAGCCATAGGAGCTGCTTCTATTTTCAAGTGCTTTACGAGAAATCCCCTGAGTAGCAACCGTTCCCAAAATATCACTATCGACCCCTGCTGGCTTCACTAGTGGTGGCCAAATCCCTAAACCTTTGCCATTTTGACTTAACCAAGACTGGAAGAAGATATCAACCGGCATATTTATAGTTTTGCCTACCTCAACAAAAGACTGTGCTCCCTGCCGCGACCAGATTAACCCTAAGCCACGAATTGGGAAATAAAAAGCATGCCATAGACTTATATCCCCTATTTGCGTAATATCTTTTGCTAGTTTTTTCTTTTTTGCAGCAATATTAATAAGATACCAGTTTAAATCTTGATGTTGGTGCAAATATTCAATGATGCTGTCAATTTTAATCTTAAAGTCACTATTAATTTTAAGGTCATCTTCCAGAACCACTAAATAATCTGCATCAGTGGCTAAAAATTTTTCAGCGCATCCATAATGACTTAAATAACAACCTAACTCGGAATTCATTAAACTACGACCTAATACCTTATTAGTTTGATCGTCATTATAATTTATGAATTCAGAGAGTGCTTTACCCCGACCATCATAAGCAGCAAAACGTTCAAACCTCCAGCTCACACTATTAAGCTGCTGAGTTGCTGCAGCTAGACGCTCATCACTTCCGTCTAAATTAATTAAATAAGTTACAACTTTCATGATTAACTCTTAATGCTGAATAGATAGAGGTAAATAGTTTTTAAATTTAGCAATTAAAGCAAAAGATACCTTTTCTGCTTCTTTTGGATCAAATTGATCCAAACTTTGAATACAACCAAATTTAATAGTGGTATTATTTAAGTTTTCTAAAAATAAAGATAGCAATGCTTCATTTTTTAAATAAGCAATATTAATATCATCGTATAGAACTGCTTCATTAGCCTGAATTTTTAAATGATTATTAAGTCCTACGGGTAAAAACTGAAAAGCACTTCTAAAACGATGCCTAATCTGTTGAGCTAATGTTGTAGGGTATTTTTGAAAATAATTTTGTAGTACATCACGATCCAATATATGGGGACGATGATGAATTTCATAATATTTATTAAATCCACATAATTCAGCACTAAGCATTTGAGCAATTGTATATTTAGGCTGTAAAGGTTTACCAAAATATTTATTAAGACCTTTACGTAGATTAAATTTTGCTTTAATTAAGGAGTTATTTTCCCAATGTCCATAGACTTTTATCTGGTCACCAACTAAAAAATCATCTAATTCAGATGAGGCATTAAAGAAGAAATCATCATTCAAATAAATAAAATACTTTGATAACCCTGGAATATTCCAAAGCATAGTTTCAATACTTAAAGAATTAAATGTAGGCAAGTATTGCTCATGACCAGCAAATATTGTTCTATGATCAATTATTTTTATCTGCTCAGGAGCACATAATCCCTGTTCGAAAAAATCATGAATATGTGCAGGCTGCTGTTCATCCGTAATAATATAAATTGTTCCAAAATAGGGAACATATTTAAGAATTGAAGCAATTGAAAAATAGATTTCATCATTACTAGCAAATCGAGTTTCTTCTGCTGAACCTTTTACGATATTAGTAGATTGAAACTGTTGCCTTTTAAGTCGATGCTTTACATCATTGCCATCGACCCACGCAATAACAAAATCTATTTTTTCCATAATACTTCTAATCAACAATTAGCTTGAATAAACTCTATAACTTACTGCCAAGCGTCCTTAATCCACTGCGATGGCAACACATAACGATACCATTTACCACCACCACCATTCACTGCATCTGGCGGATTAATCTCGCCATGAAAAACAATGATTTTGGCACCTTCAGGCTTCACAGGCGGCTTAAAATAAGCCATCGGAATTTTTTGCAGGCAGTGATATTTATAGCTCTTGCACCAGCTTTCTGGCCAATACGTCTGTTTACCTTCACGGTCTACATACCAAGACAAATAGGCTTGCTCATTACGGAATTTTTGACGAATTTCATCAAAATGTTCACGGAAATAAGGTAACAGACCTGGGAAAGCACCCAGTTTAAACCGATAAACCGAACTGTTACCGGTAATACGCCAAGGACGTTTCCAGTCATGAATAATCAGGAAGTCACCCGGATAGGTAAAGAACTCATCGATATTATCGACAATCACCACGTCAAGATCGAGGAAGAGTGCATTGCCTTCCAAACCATACAGATCAGGCTCAAAAGTGGACAGCTTGTTCCAGCCACGCTCAGGCGCACCTTCAGGCAATGCCAGAGGTGGAATAGGGAAACATTGTACTGCAGGATCAATGCCTTCAGTACGATCCGTCAGACAGACCATTTTAAAGTCGACTGTCGTATGTCGTTTAACCATATTGTATAAACGATTGACGTATTCCGAACCGTATTTGGTTCCCCATTTCATACAAATAACGATGTTACTCATTGCGTATGCCTAAGCTCATCTTAAAATCTTCTTGATGGTGAATATGATGACATAAGTTCGGCAGAATAAGTACATCAGTTAAAAAAAACCTCTCAAATGAGAGGTTTTTTCAATCAGTAAATTCTTAATTACTTCACATACGTTAACCAGTGTGCATATTTCGGGTCTTTGCCCTGAACTGCATCAAAATATGCTTTCTGGATTTGAGTGGTGATTGGACCACGTACACCCTCACCAATCTGACGATCATCGTATTCACGGATTGGTGTTACTTCTGCAGCAGTGCCGGTAAAGAATGCTTCATCTGCGATGTAGAACTCATCACGGGTAATACGGCGTTCAATTACGTCATAACCCAAGTCTTTAGCAATCGTAATAATCGTTTGACGGGTAATACCATCCAGCGCACCACCTGCGATATCAGGCGTATGAATCACGCCATCACGCACCAGGAATACGTTTTCGCCTGAACCTTGGCATACATAGCCTTGTGGGTCGAGCAGCATTGCTTCATCATAACCTGAATGCGCCACTTCCTGATGCGCAAGAATCGACAAGGTGTAGTTACCTGATGCTTTAGCCTTACACATGGTCACGTTCGGATGATGGTGGGTAAATGAAGACGTTTTTACGCGAATTCCCTTCGCCATCGCCTCTTCACCGAGGTAAGCACCCCAGCTCCATGCCGCAACTACGGCATGAATGGTATTGTCAGTTGCAGCGATACCGAGTTTTTCAGAACCAATAAAAATAATTGGACGTAAATAGCAAGACGCTAATTTGTTTTCACGAACAACATCAATTTGAGCCTGTTCTAATGCTGCTTGATCAAATGGAACTTTCATTTGATAAATTTTTGCAGAATTCAACAAGCGCTTCGTATGTTCTTTAAGACGGAAAATAGCCGTTCCATTCGGGGTTTCATAAGCTCGGACGCCTTCAAACACACCCATGCTGTAATGCAAAGTATGTGTTAATACGTGAGTTTTTGCCTCACGCCAGTCAACTAGTTGTCCATCTTGCCAAATGAAACCATCACGATCAGCCAAATTCATGCCACAAACTCCAATTTCTCACAATTATTCACTATCCAGTGCAAAGTCTGCACTTGGATCAATCAGTCTTTGCCATAACTTGCAAACGGTCATTCGGGTATCGTGCCAGTCGCTTGCAGACACTTGCATGGATTGATTTGCAAGGGCTAAGCGATGGCTCTCGGCGCGTTCACGGAGATAAGCTTGAATCAGAGCAGTCGCATCGTCGCTGGATAAGCAACCTGATTTTGCGGCATCCTCAAGAATTCGTACATTGTCGGAGAAATGGGCGAGATCTTTATTCGTCCCACTCCAAGCCAACACCGCATACTGTGCCATAAATTCGATGTCTACGATACCACCTGCATCTTGTTTTAAATGAAAAATACCATCTTTTTTTTGATCGGCGGAAGAACCGAGATGCTCCTTCATTTTCTGACGCATTTTCAGTACTTCTGCCCGTACATAATTTTCATCACGGGGCTGAATCAAAATATCCCGGCGCAAGACTTCAAACTTTTTCCGTAAGCTCATTTCACCCGCAATCGGGCGGGCTCGTACCAAGGCCTGATGCTCCCATAGCCAGGCACTCTTGAACTGATACTGTTCAAAGGCTTTTAAACTGGTGACCAAAAGCCCAGCTTCGCCCGATGGACGCAATCGGGTATCGACTTCATATACACGTCCATCCAAGGTTTGCGTGGTCATGAGGGACATAAACTTTTGTGCAACCCGCATGGCAAATTCAAAGCCACTGATCGGCTTAAGTCCATCGGTATCGGCCTGTTCACCCATATAGTGAATAAACACCAGATCCAGATCCGAGCCATAACCCAATTCAATTCCACCGACTTTACCATAACCAATGACTGCAAAAGCCGTATGCTCGACTGAACAGCGCTGCCCTTCTGCATCCAGTGGAAAACCATGCTTTTTTGCCACAATCTGATAGGCCAGATGCAGCGCTGCATTCACCGATACTTCAGCAATATCGGTCAAGGCATCGGAAACTTTCATTAAAGGACTTTCAGCCAGCACATCACTGGCGGCAACGGCCAGAACATTAGATTTTTTAAACAGGCGCAAGACCCGCATCTGGTCTTCGACCTGATCAATTTCAATCCGTAAAAGTTGCTGACGTAAAGAGTCTTCCAGATCCTGACGTTTTGGCAATTCAAAATCCATCGACAGGAATTCATCCAGTAGCACCGGATAATGGGTCAGTTCTTCACAAATCCAGGGGCTGACCGTGGCCATCTTCACCAGTCGCTGCAACGCCCCTTTACTCTCGATTAACATCACCAGATATACCGTACGGCGCATCACTGATTCGACTAAGGGCATCAAGCGCACCAATGCCACCTGAGGATCATCTGACTGTAAAACGGCTTCAATTAAATGCGGCCAGAAGGTTTTTAAACGTTGTACCGCCTTTGCCGGTAATTTTTTTAAGGCATGCCCATTCCAAAACTCATAGACAAGATTCTTTGCATTATCATCCAACACTTCTTTGAGTTTCTTTTCCAACTGGGAAAAACTTTCAACCAAGGTGTCAGGGCCATTTTCCTTGATTAGATGATCAAACTGATACATCACTTTGTCACGCTTTTCATTGAGATATGCCATAAAGCTGTCCCAATCCGCAAAACCAAGTGTGTCCGTTATACGCGCCCTTAACTCTGGCTCTGTCGGTAGTGATTGCGTTTGCTGATCATTCAGTGCCTGAATCGCGTGCTCAACCCGGCGCAGGAATAAATAGGCATTTTCCAGATCCTGCACCGCCTGTTCATCCAGCAACTCGGCATCATCCAGATGATTTAGATTCACCAGACACTGCCGATCCTGCAATTCAAGTTTGGCCCCGCCATAAATCAGCTGAAACACCTGCACGATAAATTCGACTTCGCGAATGCCACCGGCTCCGAGCTTGATATCATCTTCAATATTACGGCGCTGTACTTCGCGCTCGATCATGGCTTTCATTTCGCGCATGGCTTCAAAAGCGCTGTAATCGACGTACTTGCGAAATACAAATGGACGGGTCATCTCCAGCAGCTCGTCGCCTTCTGGACTTGGATTGACAATACGCGCTTTAATCCAGGCATAACGCTCCCATTCACGCCCATGCTGGCTCAGATATTTTTCCAAGGCTGCATGACTAATGGCTAGTGCTGAACCATCGCCCCAGGGACGCAGGCGCATGTCGACGCGGAATACAAAGCCATCCGCCGTGATCTGATCCAGCAAATGAATGAGTTTTTGTCCCCACAGGATGCAAAACTGCTGCACATCAATACATTTACGCCCATCAGTTTCACCCTGCTCATCGAAGGCAAAAATCAGGTCGATATCACTGGAAAGATTGAGTTCTTGGGCGCCGAGTTTCCCCATGGCAATGACAATCAGATCTTGGACTTTTCCGTTATAGCCGATTGGCTGGCCATACTTGGCAACGACCGGAATACGGGCAAAATCTTTCGCCGCACAGATGCACGCATCGGCAAAATCGGAGAGTTCTTGGGTGAGGGTAATGACATCGGTGAGTTGATTGGCATCCTGCCAGATCCAACGAAACATCAATCGAGCCCGCAAAATACGCATTGCGCGCATCCACGTTGCTTCATCGCTTATATTTAGGATGCAGTGCTGCACCAGCTGATCAATATATTCCCGACTGAGTGAGCCTTGAAACTGATCAATTGCATAATCCTGTTCCAGTAAACTCTGGTGATTGGCCAATACCTGTTCGGTATATTGGCTAGCTCTTAAGGTTTTCTGCAATTGTGCCGCATTCATCACTCAACTCTTCCCCTGAAACATTCTGCTTAGTTTTGACATACTCCCACCACTTTCACGATGTTCAAGTGGGGGATTCTAAAAGTAAAAGCTCTTAGGTGACTTCCTCACGGATTTCACTTGCTTTCTGCTTCGCAAGGCGACCTTTACCGCATCCACCCTCCACAGACAAAACGGTATGTCCTACCGCCAAAATATTGCGAGAAGCATTAATATCTGCATTCTCGCCAAAGCTACACTCGACACAACTAAAGTTTGCTTGAGTAAGCCTATTTTCTTTTGCAACGTGACCACATGAACTACAAGTCTGACTTGTATATTTAGGGTCAACTTTAACGAGTAAACCACCTCGCCATTGCTGTTTGTACACCAACATATTAACAAGCATTGACCAACCTTGATCCAGGATTGATTTATTTAAGCCGGACTTGGCTTTAACATTCTTTCCTTTTTTCTCGATTGAGCCTTTCGCTGACTTCGACATATTGGCTACTTTTAAGTCCTCAACTACGATCATTGCGTGGTTTTTGCTGAGCGTTGTGGTGACTTTGTGCAAGTAGTCATGCCGAATATTGGCAATATGATGGTGTAATGTATTGATCTTGAGATTCAGCTTTTTCCAATTTTGACTGAACTTGTTTTTCTTTCTCAGCTTGCGCTGAAGCCTAGCCAACTTTACTTGATTGGCCTTGAAACTATTGATCGGGTCGAATACTTGACCACTAGACGTTGTAATTAACTTTTTAACACCTAAATCAATGCCAACGGCTGATTTTGATGGGTGGACTGGTGCTTCTACTGTGTTTTCAGCACCAAATGACACATACCATTTCCCGACATGCTTTGAGATTGTGACGTTCTTAATCTCACCCACAATATTTTGTGATTTTCTGAATTTCACAACGCCAATGTCATTAGGTAACTTAACTTGGTTGCCTTTAACCCAACAATATCTGCCAAATTGAACAATACGAATGGAATCATAACCATCAGATTTCTTTTTGAATCGTGGCATAAGTGGTCTAAGTTGAACTTCACCACCATCGGATAATTTAAAAAATCGTGGCTTCTTAGCTCTAAATGGTTTTTGCTTTAACTTAGCTTGTTCCTTTTTGTTAAAAAACTTCCCCCAAGCATCACCAAGATCACGAACTTTTTGTTGGAGTGAAACGCCATTTGAGCTGTTTTCTAGAAAAGCACATTCAGGTTTTTTGCGTAATTCAGGAATTTTATTGACTAAATTAACTTTGTTGATTCGCTCATTATTAGCAAGCATCTCGAACGAAACAGCTAAAATTTGATTCCAAACAAAACGTGCAGAGCCAAGCAACTTGTTTAAAACAAGCTCCTGTTCCGCATTAGGCTCAAGCCTAAATTTGTACGCTTTGTTGATCTTCATTTCGCCTTAAATCTATTTAGATACAGAAACTTAATGCAAATTATTCTATCATATTGCACTAAAAAAAAGTCGTGAAATTCACCTCCACCCTAATGTTGGGTGGAGTCCTCTTTCACACTAAAGATAGCAGGAGTTTTGTCTCAGTGGGAATGTTTTAGTTTGAAATTTACCTTTTAAGATTGCTCGGCATGTACATCTTCAAGCACTAGCGCCTGATGATCATTGGTAACCATCGGCAAATGCACAGTAAAGGTCGTACCACGGCCCTCTTTGGAATCTACAGCAATTTGACCATGGTTCAGGTCAATAAAGCGCTTGCAGAGTACCAGACCCAAACCTACCCCTTTCTCTTCAGCTGTGCCTCTGACACTCACACCCAAAGTCGGTTTAAACAGATTCTGCATCTGTTCTTCGGTCATGCCCAGGCCAGTATCCTGAATCGTAATCTTGACCTGCTCGCCTTCCATCTCTACAGCTAAAATCACTTTACCGCCTTGATTCACCGGGGTAAATTTAAGCGCATTCGACACCAGGTTTTGCAAGACAGAGGTAATCATGTTGATATCCGCATGTACCTTGATGTCTTCAGGAATATTATCGACCAGTTCGATCTTTTTATTTAAGGCCAAACTTTTCAGAACACCACATACAATCTTGCTGGACTGTTTCAATTCATAATTGATCGGATGATAAACAAAGCGCCCACCCTCTGCCATCGCCCAAGTCAGCAGGCTTTCCAGCAGGTTATAGGTCGATTGTGCATTATCATATAAATAATCCGCAATACTCTGAATACTGGATTCATCCAGTGTGTCACGTTCCTGTGCCAGTACTTCGGAAAAGCCGAGCAAGCCGTGAAACGGTGCACGCAGATCATGCGCAATAATCTGGAAAAATTTAGTTTTACTGAAATTTTGTGCGCATTGCTGCTCGTATAATTCTTTCAACTCAGTATGTTCTTGATTGAGCTGAATTCGAATCACTAAACTTTCAGCAAATTGTTTGATGGTGGCAATATCGTCCTGATCGAACAGTTCAGTCTGATCATCAAAGAAAATGACCTGTCCAAAAGACACACCGCTACTTGATTTTAAATTAAAGGCGACTAATCTCTGATGCGCTACACCGAGATCTTTCACATAATTTGACAATTCTGTATAAGCAGGATGCGTCTGGTCAATGACATCTGACTGTTGCAGATACGCAGGCAGATTCACTTCCTGTGGGGCGTGCAAGGCCCGAAAACCGCGCGGACAGCTGTACCAGATATAGGGTTCCGTGTGGAAGCCGATAATACTGGTTTTAACGTTTAAAACTTTACGGGCGATCTTACAAAAGGTGTCTAATAGGTTGTTGGAGGTATAGACACCTAAAATGAGAGATATACGGCACGAGCTTAATTGCTCCGTATTCTGACCGACCTCTAGCAGTTTTAGTTCCATGTCTGCCTCTCTGAATGTTTATGGAATATAGAAAACACTGCCGACCAAATTCATACAATCAATAACAAAGATTCTATATTTACTCAACGATGAAAACTCACCTATAGGTTAAAGGATTTGTTAACCTGTTTCTATCCAGATACATTCTTAACCGCAAAGCACTGATATTTAATTGATTAAGAATAACTTGAAAATTTACTATTCGAAAAAAACCTACATAAGTATTTGAAATTAATATATCTCACCTAAAATAAGCATGTTTATTTGTATTTACTGTAACACACTATTGACTAAAAAATACCCACTATAGCTTTTTACTCTATTTGGAGTAAAAGCTAATGATTTTTCAATTATATAACTTGACCTTATGATTAAAAAGAAATTTTATATCAGGTCTCATCTATCTAATAACACTCAGAATTATTTTTTAATTTTTAAAACTATCTTAACAATTCCAGTCTACGAAATATTTAAATATCAGGATATTGACTAAAAACAGGCCAAAAAAGCCACTGAGAATTGTAAAGATTTTACATTCATTAACAAATTAATTGCAGAAATTTTGTATTTTTTATCATCAATGCAGTTTTAGAAGCTGGAATAGTAATATTAAGATAGACCACTTATAGACTATGCATGTCCAAGTCAAACCAATCAGTTCAAAACAGCTATAAAAAAGCGGCCTAAAAAAGACCGCCTTTTTACATGGCTGCTTAATTGTCAGAAATCAACGCCACTTGCTGTACATAGTTAAACAGCTTTAATTTAGAAGCATTCACTTCTTCTTCAGGTGCTTGATTCTTTAAATCACGGTGTACCCGAAGATAATGTTGACGTAAGGTATGACGCTCTGTCGCATTATAGGTTTTGGTAAATTCATTGATGGCTGGATCACCATCTTTGACAATTCGATCCACCCAACGCTGTAATTGAGCTGTCTTTTTAAGACCTTGTTTAGGTGTTAAATAAGACAAAATTACCGTTTCATTTTCATTGCGTAATAATTTACCAATCCGTGAAAATTGACGGCGACGTGCTTCATGCGAACTAATTGCCTGCACATCAAGTAAGGCGTCAATCAAACGCTCATCTACGGGTAGGTTTTTAATTTGTTTAGCGCTCAGCTCTGCAAGCTGCGCACCTAAAGCAGCCATACGCTGGACTGCTTTTTTCTGTTCGGTCTTACTTGCGCGTCCCTCTAAAGAATCAAAATCTTCTTCAGTTAAACTGTTCGGTCGACGTGCCACGATTAATCTGCCTCATAAAATTTTGCTGCAAATAGTGCCTGAATTTCAGATAAGGCTTTGTCCTCGTCTGCTCCTTCAATCACTAAGCGTAAAGTTGTTCCTTTGCCTGCACCAAGCATGAGCAATGACATGATATTTTTGGCATCTACCAATTTGTCAGCCTTGCCAATCCGAATACTGGAACGAAATTTGGTGGTAACTTCTATCAGTTTACCAGATGCGCGTGCATGTAAACCCAATTTATTAATTACGTCAACTGTCGTATCAATCATGACCAGTGCTTCATTTCTCGATGGAGGACTTGAATAGACCATTTTGCCTCAAGGGCTTTTTTTAGTCTATCCACAATATAAACAGAACGATGCTGACCACCGGTACAACCTATCGACACGGTCATATAATGACGATGCCCTTCGGCAAAGGTCGGCAACCACTTGTCCAGAAAATGATACAGATCATTGAACATGTCCTCGACCTGATCGCTCTTTTGTAAAAACGCCTGCACCGGCTGATCTAGCCCTGAAAATTTGCGCAGTTCCAGTTCCCAATGCGGATTTGGCAAATGCCGGACATCAAAGACATAATCGGCATCCAGTGGAATGCCATGCTTATAACCAAAGGATTGCAGAATCAGGATCAGGTTATCGGCCTGTCCCAGCTTGGACAATAAGGTATGTTTCAGGTCATGTACGCTTTTATCGGTAGTATCGATATGAACTGTAGAACGCAACTGAATCGGCATCAACAGGATTTTTTCTTCCTGAATGCATTGATTCAGACTTTTAAAGCGTGACGCCAGAGGATGCGGCCGACGCGAAGCACTAAAGCGGGCAATCAGCTCCTGATCCTGCGTGGTCAGATAGATAATATCGACCGAACCATGCTGTTGCAGCTGCTCAAATACATGATCAAATTCTTGTAAATCTGCCCGGGTACTGCGCACATCGACGCCCAGCGCCAACTGTTCCAGATTATTTTCACTGTCCAGTTTGGCCACGATTTCGGGAAGCAATGCCAAAGGCAGATTATCAATACAGTAATAACCCAGATCTTCAAGCACCTGTAATGCAGATGATTTCCCCGAACCAGATTGTCCCGTGACGATTAAAATGCGCTTCATGCATGCTACCCTTTCATCTTAGCCGGCAGTGTATTTAACCTGCAGGTTATCGATCAGACGTGTATTCCCCAACTTTGCAGCTATAAATAACACAAGATCTTGATTAAACGTATGAATTTTTTGTAATTCTGGAGTTCTGGCTTCAATATAATCCACTACAAATCCAGCATCGGTTAAAGTCTGGCGAAGCTCCGCCAATACCGTATCCAGTTCCACGCCTGCCTGTAATTGCTGTTCAGCCTTTTGCAAGCTTTGATAAATGACCGGTGCGATTGCACGATGCTCTTCGCTTAAATAACCATTGCGCGAACTTAAAGCCAGGCCATCTTCTGCACGGGCAATCGGCACACCAATTACTTCCAGTGGAATATTCAGATCTTGTACAAACTGACGAATGACCGCCAATTGCTGATAATCTTTCTGGCCAAAGAAGGCGTAATTCGGCTGTACGATGTTAAACAATTTAGTCACCACCACCGCCACACCATCAAAATGACCGGGACGCTGTAAACCGCATAAATCATTGGTAATGTCAGAAACACTGATATTGGTCAGACGCGGTTTTTTACCATACATTTGCTCAACCGTCGGCGCAAAAACGATGTCACAACCGACCTCTGCCAAAAGCTGCTGGTCCTGCTCAAGCGTGCGCGGATAGCTATCAAAATCTTCATTGGGTCCAAACTGGATCGGATTGACAAAGATACTGACCACCACTACATCACACAACTTACGCGCTTCACGCACCAGGTTTAAATGCCCCTGATGCAGATTGCCCATGGTCGGTACAAAACCGATAATCTTGCGACTGGTACGCGCCGGATTTAAGGATGCCGCTAAGCCCTGAATAGTGGTTTCTGTTTTCATCTTACAATTCAACCTGAAAAGTTTGTTCTGGTGCCGGGAAAGATCCATCTAAAACTGCAGCATGGTAGGCTTTAAAAGCATCTAGAATGGCGGTCGCACCCGATTGTTCTTGCATAAAATTACGTACAAATTTTGCAGTGTGGCCAAAGGTCAGGCCCAACATATCCTGAACCACCAATACTTGTCCGTCAGTGGCTGCACCCGCGCCAATGCCAATCACCGGAATCTGCGGAAACAGTTCGGTGATTTCCTGGCCAAGCTGTGCCGGTACGCATTCGAGTAACAATAGTGCAGCACCCGCCTCTACTACTGCTTTACAGTCCGCAATGAGCTGATCGGCCGCTTCACGAGTACGAGCTTGCAGCTTATAACCGCCAAACACATGTACCGACTGCGGAGTAAGACCCAAATGCACACACACCGGAATGCCGTTACGTGTCAGCACTTGCACGGTTTCTGCCAACCATGCGCCGCCTTCCATCTTGACCATTTGCGCGCCGGCCTGCATCACGGTTTTCGAGCTTTGCAAGGCATCATTCAAGGTGGCATAGCTCATAAATGGCAAGTCAGTCATGATAAAGGCATGCTGGTTACCACGGCGTACCGCAGCCGTATGATAAGCCATATCTGCAACCGTAACCGGCAAAGTCGAATCACGACCCTGAATTGACATTCCCAGAGAATCGCCAATTAAAATGCTGTCCACTTCGGCAATTTCCATGGCTTTGGCCATACTGGCATCATAGCAAGTCAGACATGAAAATTTGCGTCCATCTGCTTTAAAGCGTCTTAAATCACTCAGACTGACCATGAAAATGTTCCTCTATGCTTGAAAGTTCTGTCGAAATTACCATCACTTAAAAATTAAATATTTGCCCAGTTGCTGTCATCGAGTACCGCAAGGGTCGACTGTTTGACGATGTCCAGGTCTTTTAATCTGTGTCCATGAACCTGTATTTCAGGATCAATATCCAGAAGTGGAATCAGGACAAAATCACGCTCTAACACCCCGACATGCGGCACGGTAAGACGATCATTTTGAATGTGCTCATTGCCGTAGATTAGTAAGTCCAGATCCAGTGTACGTTCGCCCCAATGACGTAAACGTACCCGACCTGCGTCCTGCTCAAAGGCTTGCAAACGATCCAGCAAGCTTAAAGCGGCCAGATCGGTATTTAACTGCACCACTGCATTCAGATAGTTCGGCTGATCCTGTGGTCCCATCGGTGGACTTTGATACAGATTCGAAGTTTTCACCTGCCCCAAGGTCGCCAGTTTCTGTACAGCTTCTGCCAGAATCTGGCGTGAATCACCCAGGTTACTGCCCAGGCCAATATACGTCACGATCATTGTGTTGGCCCAAATACCACCTGACTCAGATCACGTTTCACCCGCTTACGTTTCATAATCGGATGATCTAGGCCAATTTCACCACTGGCACTGGCTGCTACATGCGACAGAGGTTTCACCTTGTCTTCAAACTTGGCTTTGCGCACTCGACGATTGCGTGGTTCAGGTTCATTTACCAACGGTTCAATCTCGGTGAGATCTTGCTGCTGGGTCAATTTCTGTTCCAGATGTTCTTCTTGACTCGCCTTGCGACGGCTCTTGGCACGCTGACGGTTATACTGGCTAATGGCCCGTTCTTTCTCGTCACCGCTCATTTGCTGGTAAGCATCCCACCAGCTGCCCATGCCTTGTGCAGTTGCATCGCCTGATTTTTCACGCAGCAGCAAAAAGTCAAAGCCGGCACGGAAACGCGCATGGCTGGACAAGGCCTCGATTTGCTGTGGTTTTGGATTCAACAAACGAGTCTGCATTTCCCAGACTTCACGAATAAAGGTTTCCGCAAAACGTGGAATAATGGTACGAGTCGCCTGACGTTTTAACACGTCCAGACCAGCTTGGGCACGAGCTTCGGCGGCTACCACGCCTTTATTTAGATAGAATTCACAACGCTCGAGGAATGGCTGCCACAACAATACCGCATAGAAAAAGGCCGGGTTGATGGTCTTGCCGATAGAAATACGCTGATCGGTATTTTTCGCAGCGCGTTCCATAAATGGCGTAATTTCAGGCTTGATATCTGCAAATAACTGCTGCCAGATCCCAAAATCGATCAGCATTGGCAAGACACGATTCAGGTGTCCCATGGTAAACAGTTTCTGTGATTCATCATAAAGTCGATGTGGAGAAACATCACGCAGCAACTGGGTCATTTCCGGCGTAAAGACATCCAGAATCGCTTCATCAATATTAAAGTTCAGCTTGGCGGCAAAACGTAGGGTTCGCAGCATCCGCACTGGATCTTCTTCAAATCTTAAAGTCGGATCGCCGAGTAAGCGTAAGGTTTTGCTGTGAATATCATCCACTGCATTGCAGAAATCCAGCACAATACCTTTACGCGGCTGGTAGTACATTGCATTGATGGAGAAATCACGACGGGCAAAATCCTGCTCGATGCTGCCCCAGTTGTTATCACGCAGAATCATTCCCGCGGCCGAGGTCACTGCTTTTTTTGGTGGTGCACGAAAGGTTGCCACTTCAACCAGTTCCCGCCCTGAATAGACATGCGCCAGTTCGAAACGTCGTCCGATAATCCGACAACGTCGTCCGAAAACTTCCTTGACCTGAGCCGGGGTTGCATTGGTAACTGCATCGAAATCTTTAGGATTCAAACCTAACATCAGATCTCGAACACCACCACCCACGATATAAGCTTCATAGCCTGCCTTGTTTAAGGCATCAATCACATCGAGAATATAAGAAGGTAATTGAGCGGTTGATAAACCACATTTTGACGCGCGCAAAGTTTGCAAAAGACGCTGTCTCCTACGTCTGAACGTAAAATTCCAAGATGACGCTAATCATATCGCTTACACGCCTAAAGGGCAATTTGATTATGTCAATCCTGCGAGTCAAATCAATCAGCTAGTCATGATCCATGCTGTCGCCTTACAAGGCCAATTTGGCCTTGTTTTTGGCAAACAATGCCGGCCCAATGCCTTTGACCAGCTGGATCTCTTCAATGCTTTTGAATTTTCCGTTTTTTTGCCGATGTTCAATAATGGCTTCAGTCTTTTTTTGACCAATACCATTTAGCTGCTGTAATTGCTCCACAGTTGCATTATTCAAACTGATTTTATCAGCAGCAGAAGATGCCGATAATGCAGGCTTCGCCAGATAGTGATTGCTTTCTGATGAAGCCGTGGAGGCAGCTTTTTTCTTCAGGCGAGCGTCATGTTGCTGTTGCTGGGTCTTCCATTCCATATAATCGGTCGCAGTCGCATGCACAGTTCCGATAGAAATAAAGCCCAGCCAACAACTTAAAAGAAGACTAATCCACGTTGGACCGATTTGATAAGGTATTTTTTTCATGTGCTGCTCTTTGTTTTAATTCTAATTTAGCCTGTTCCCAGAGCTGATCAAGTTCAGCCAGTGACAGCTTTTCCAGGTCTAATTGTTGTCGTTCTGCCTGATCTTCCATTAAGGCAAAGCGGGTCCGGAATTTATGGATCGTCCCCAATAATGCCATCTCGCTGGAGATGCCAAGTTTACGACCAACATTCACCAGAGAAAATAAGCAGTCGCCAAATTCTTCCTGTATTTCATCGGAATTTTGTCCGGCTACCGCTTCTTTTAATTCAGCCAGTTCTTCTTCCAGCTTGGCATAAGCACCCGCCATGTCCGGAAAATCAAAACCAATTTTGGCGACATTTTTTTGAATTTCATCAGCCTGCGCCAAAGCCGGTGCATGTTTAATATCATCCAGACGTGAACGCGGCTTGCCCTGCTTTTCTTGCTGTTTGATTTCTTTCCATAGCTCAGACACATCTTCCGGACTCATTTTTGCAAATTGTTCAGCCTGAAATACATGCGGATGACGGCGAACCAGTTTATCGGTAATGGCCTGCACCACATCCTGAAAATCGAAAGCCCCCTGCTCGCTGTACATTTGCGACTGGAACACCACCTGTAGCAGCAAATCACCTAGCTCATCGCGGACATCGTCGACTTTTCCAGAGCGGACTGCTGCTTCGACTTCATAAGCTTCCTCAATCGCATATTTGGTCAGAGATTCGGGGGTCTGCTGCTGATCCCATGGACATTTTTCACGTAATTCACGCATGACCTTGAGTAGTTGTTCCATATTCAAAAACCTCTTTTTTACCAAATAGTCGCGTCAATCTGCCAGTTCCTTGTTATGCTCAAAAAAAAGACAATAAGGAGATCAGGCACATGCACAGTATATTGATTAGCGGTGCAGCACAAGGAATTGGTGCCGCGACAGCCGCCCTATTTTACCAGCACGGCTACAAGGTGGGTATTTATGATGTCCAGGTGGAGCAGGCAGAACAACTGGCCCAGCAACTGGGCGAACATGCCAAAGCCGGTTTTCTGGATGTGGCTGGTTATACGTCCTGGGAAACAGCTTTAGCCGAATTTTCAGCTTGGGCAGGTGAAATCAATATTCTGGTCAATAATGCCGGGATTTTATATTCAGGCCCTTTTGAAGAAACTGATATTATGGCGCATCATCGGACTCTGGATATTAATGTTAAAGGAGTCATGAACGGCTGTCATGCCGCTTTCCCTTATTTAAAAGAATCTTCATTTGCCCGCATCATCAATCTATCTTCAGCTTCGGCGATTTATGGCCAAGCCGATTTAAGCAGTTATTCCACCAGCAAGTTTGCAGTGCGTGGCCTGACTGAAAGTCTGGATATTGAGTGGCAACCCTATGGGATTCGAGTCTTGGATGTTATGCCGCTTTTCGTCAGTACCGCCATGGTCAAAGATATGCAGGCAGAAAGCATCAAAAAGATGGGCGTGCATTTAAAAGCAGAAGATGTTGCACAAGATATTCTTAAACTGGCAGAACTCAAAGATTCCATCTGGCAAGCCACCCATCATCCTGTCGGATTCAAAAGCCAGTTTTTATTTCATTTATCGCGGATGAGTCCACAATTTGTGAATCGGCTGAGTAATCTGCTCATTTCCAGAAAATAAAAAATATTTGGGTTGATTCTGTTTTAGACAGTGTGATGAATCTGGATCACAGGAAATCTCAATCCCTTGCAGGAATCCTCACTTTGCCAGGCCACGGTGAGCATGCAGCCAGCAAGCGTATAATTTTGATAGGCATAGACGCCAATCTCTGGGTGTTCGCAGCGCCCGCCATTTTGCTCAGGATGAAGATTAGTATTCAGTTCATTCAGGTTGATCCGGATTCCCAAGCCTGATGCCTTTAACACGGCCTCTTTGGTCGTCCAGACTTTAAACCAGTATTCAGGGTCATAAGCCAGCGTTTTCCAATGTTTTAATTCTTCGGGATGAAAGGCATGTTGTGCCAAGGCTTCAAAACGAACCTTACGACTCAGTTCTTCAATATCAATTCCCAAGTTTTGGACATTCCTGCTCGTGGCCAGGGCGTAGAAATTTTGACTATGACTATGATTAAAACTGAAGTCCGGATAGTCATTTAAATAAGGCTTGCCGAAATTCGTCCGCACCACCTGTTGATCGCTAACTGGCAATTCAAAAGATTGGGATAAAAGCTGATTACGCAAACACGCCACTTCGCGTTTCCGTTCGGCAACCTGGGTTTTGCGGTCTGACAACGAATGACAAGTCAGATCAGAAAGTTGATGCAGATGAATTTGAATCAGCCGAGCCACGTGAATCCATTAAAAAGATATCAATTGATTTGAGTGTAAAAGAATTCACACTTTTATTGGGAGAGAAATTCATTATTTTCTCAAAACAAAAAGCCCGCTTTACGCAGGCTTTTTATCCGAAAAATTTAAACTATAGAATTAGCGTTTAAATTTCTTCTCGGCTTTCTTGAACTTCTGTACATAACGACGTTTACGCGCAGCTGCACGCTCATCCACTTGAGACTTACGGCCTTCAAACGGGTTTTCAGAAGTTTTAAACTCGATTTTAATCGGTGTACCTTCAAGCTTGTACACTTTACGGAACACGTTTTCCAAGTAACGACGATAATCCGCAGGAGTTTTATCCACCTTGTTACCATGAATCACGATCGTCGGCGGATTTTGTCCACCCATATGTGCGTAACGCATTTTAATACGACGACCCTGAACCATAGGTGGTTGGTGAGCCTCTGTCGCATCATTTAAAATCTGGGTGATTTTTGCCGGTGATACTTTCAAACGAGATGAATCATAAGCACGGTGAATCGATGGATAAAGATCGCCCACACCCGTTCCATGCAATGCAGAAATCAAATGTACTTTGGCCCATGGAATAAAATCGAAGCGACGCTCTACATCGAGCTTACATTGCTTACGATCATATTCAGTCATGTTATCCCATTTATTGACTGCAATGACCATGGCACGACCCGCTTCAAGTGCATAGCCAATCAAATGCAAGTCCTGCTCAACAATACCATCACGCGCATCAACCACAACAACAATTACGTTAGCATCTTTCATTGCCTGTAAAGTTTTAACAATCGAGAATTTCTCAATCATTTCATCAACTTTACCTTTACGGCGCACCCCGGCAGTATCAATCAGGGTGTATTGACGGCCATCACGCTCGAATGGAATATAAATCGAGTCACGTGTTGTACCCGGCTGGTCAAATGCCACCACACGCTCTTCACCGAGCAAGCGGTTCACCAGCGTGGATTTACCTACGTTCGGACGACCAATAATCGCTAAACGCAGACCCGTGTTTTTGTCATGCTCTTCCGGATTTTCATCTTCAGGTACATCAGCAAGTACATCTTCCAGCATCTGCTGAACACCACGACCATGGCTGGCTGCCACTTGTAGCGGCTCGCCCATACCCAGTTTGTAGAATTCAACCAAGGCAGCTTCAGCATGTACGCCGTCGACCTTGTTGGCCACCAGAAAGACTTTTTTGCCTAAAGTACGCAATTCACGGGCAATCTGTTCATCAGATGCCAGCAGTCCGGCACGCGCATCAACCACAAAAATGATGATATCGGCTTCATGAATGGCAGTCTTGGATTGCTCTGCCATATATGAATCAATACCACCTTCATTTTCGCCAATACCGCCAGTATCGACCACAATGAAAGATTTATTTTGATAAGTAGCATCGCCATATTTACGGTCGCGTGTCAGACCTGCAAAGTCTGCCACCAATGCGTCACGGCTCTTGGTAATCTGGTTGAACAGCGTCGATTTTCCGACGTTCGGACGACCAATGAGCGCAATTACGGGTTTCATAGAGTAACCTTTATTCAATATCAGGCGTCAAAGTAGCCTGAACATCAGAAAGCATAGGAAGATATAAGGGGGAAATACCCTAAATAAAAACACGGGGCATTGATTTTTCAATCACCCCGCGTTCACAAAAATACGGTTGTGGCTAGTTTAGCATAAGGCTCGTTAAAATTAACGGTTCTGCCAAATGCTTAATGCGCCCTTGCGTGTAGAAACATAAAGCTGGTTGTCGATGACGCGTAAGCTACGCACTTCCCCAGAAGTTTTCGAACGACCAGTAATCTGTCCAGTACGCGGATCAATCAGGTGCAAGACACCATCCAGATCACCGACTACAAGGTCAGTACCCAGCATCACCGGATTACTTAACTTGCGATTCAGCAACTGGTCATTTTCCCAAAGCGGTTGACCCGAAGTAATCTCAAAGGCTTTGATTTTGCCATCGGTTTGCGCCACAAATACACCATTGCCCACAACTTCTGGACGCTGGATACTGCTGGCATCTTCACTCCAGACCACCTGTTGTGAAGCTAAATCCAGCACAGTCACCTGACCTTGATAACTGGTGGTCACCACAAACTGGCCTGCAACGACCGGTTCCCCGTCAATATCCACCAGACGCTGGATATCAGAACGTCCATCCGACACTGCGACACGACGCTGTAATTTTGGCACACCACTTAAGGCATCCAATGCATAGATATAAGCATTGGAAGAGGCAATCAGTATATTACGAGCATCTAATGCAACAGGTGCAGCCATGCCACGCAGGCTGAATTGTACATTAGGTAAGTTATAAGTCCAAACTTGCGCACCCGTCGCAATTTCATGCGCATATACTGTGCCGTCATTGCTCACGCTAATGACACGACCAGCATGAATTAATGAAGGTGCCAGTAAAGCACCCGTCAATTGCGCAGTCCATTTTTGCTCGCCGGTTTGCTGATCCAGCGCAAACAGTTGGCCTTTCTGGTTGCCGACGACAACAAGACCTTCGGCAGCTTCAACGCCAGAACTTAAATTGTCTTTGCTGACTTTCTTCTGCCACAGACGCTGTTTGCCTTTAAATGCAGACACTTCGCCTTTCGGGTCAATCGCAAAGACCACGCCATTGTCTGCATCCAGACGTAAACGCAACGGATCAGCAGCATCTGTTGACGCCACACTGGTGGAAAATACAGGGACCAGGGTTTTGGCTTGGGTCAGTTTTGGAAGTGGATTCGGTTTTACTTCTGGAACTTTAGTGGTTTTACCTGCACAGCCAGCCAGTGCAAGCGTTAAAACAGTCAAGGCACAGGTAATTTTGTATTTTCTATTCATGCAGCTTCTTCCGCTTGTGTTTCTATAATTGGGCGTTCGATTTCTGGATCATCGACTAACACGCCTACGCTTTCGAGCTTAATTTGTAAAATCTGACGTTCTTCTTTACGTTCAATCAAAGCATCCCATGCACTTTGATATACTTTTTTCGCATTTTCAATATCATTTTTGGCAACATAGATATCGCCACGTGCTTCATCGGCAGTTGCTTTAAATGCAGGTTCAGTCACTGCTTCTAAAGTTTTCAATGCAGCATCATATTTTTTCTGTGCCAGTTGCGCATAGGCCAGACGAAGTTTAACCACCTGAACCAGGCCTTTATCATCTACTTTCGAGTTTTCAACTTTCTGTAGTGCTTTCTCGGCCGCAGCATAATCTTCTTTGTCATAAGCCAGTTTAGCCATCACCAACTGGGTCTGAATCGCCTGAGCTGAATCAGGTGCTTCCTTGACAATCTTGTCCGCAGCTTCAGACAACTTGGCAAAACCATCACCTTTCGATGCCTGTGCATCATCCATCAACTGCTGAACCTTGGCAGTGTGCATTTGCGACTCTGCCAGGTTTTTCTTCTGCCAATATTCCCATCCAAAAAAGGCAATCAGCGCAATTAAAATCCCGGTAATCATCGAAGAACCATATTTCTTCGTAAAGGATTTTAAGCTTTCAAACTGTTCATCACCACTCATTGCGCTCATGAGATTACCCTTTTCCTAATGTTTTATCGATTATTTTGAAGAAATTTTAGTACTAAAAAATGCAACGAAGTCCGTAAATGGTACATTCGATTGCTCTGCGGTTGCCAGCTCTTTCACAGTAAACGCCTGAGCTTCCAGTTCACGTTCACCCAAAATCGCCGCATACAAAGCACCGGCTTGATCGGCCTTTTTCATTTGCGATTTCATTGAACCTTGTGAGCCTACTTTCAGACGAACCTGACTGTCTGTTGCTTCAAGCTGATCACGAATCTGCTCCGCAATGACCAAAGCTTTACCTTGAGAAGCCGGTTCAGCCACCAGGAATACTTCACAATCACGTGCCCGGGTATTGTCTTCAACCTGTTCAAGCAGAAGCAATAAACGCTCGATCCCCATAGCAAAACCGACCGCAGGGACAGACTGATCTGCCTTTCCTTTAAGTTGACCCACTAGACCGTCATAACGGCCACCGGCACACACTGTACCTTGTGAACCCAAGTGAGTTGTGGTCCATTCAAAAACAGTTTTGTTGTAGTAATCCAGACCACGTACCAGTTTTTGATTGATCACGAAGCTTACGCCTGCATCAGTCAAATACTGCTGTAACTGGGCAAAATGCGCCAGCGTTTCTTCACCCATAAAATCATGAAGTTTCGGTGCATTTTCCAAGATGCTTTGTGTTTTGGCATCTTTAGAATCCAGAATACGCAATGGATTCGTGGTCAGACGGCGCTGAGAATCTTCATCCAGATCCGCTTTATGCGACTCCAGGAATTCAACCAGTGCCGCACGATATGCTGCACGCTCATCCGACTCACCGAGTGTATTTAACTCAAGCTGAACCTTGTCTGCCACACCCATACGTTTCCACAGACGCGCCGTCATCAGAATCAGTTCTGCGTCCATATCCGGTGTTGCCACACCAAAGGTTTCCACACCAAACTGGTGGAACTGACGGTAACGGCCTTTTTGCGGTTTTTCATAACGGAACATGGGTCCGATATACCAAACACGAGGCGTCGCACCACGCAGCAGGTTATGCTCCAGCATGGCACGTACACAACCTGCCGTTCCTTCAGGACGTAGTGTCAAAGACTCAGGTGGATTACCCTTGTCGAGGAAGGTATACATCTCTTTTTCAACGATATCGGTTGCATCACCGATCGAACGTTTAAACAAATTAGTCTGTTCAACGATAGGCAAACGGATTTGTTGATAGCCATAGGCATCCATCAAACCGGATAGATGCTGTTCAAGACGTCTCCAAGCTGGGGTTTGCGTTGGGAGAATGTCATTAAAACCTTTGATTGCGACGATTGAACTCATGATCTACTCAGGAAAACTTGTACGAATAATTTCTTTAGATTTAGCTTCTTCAAGCTCGGTAACACGTTGACGAACCATGGTTTCGATTTCATCAACCAATTGATTCGTATCAATTAAATGGCTCTTTTCACCATTACGGTACACCAGTGAACGTGGTGCTGCACCTACGACACCAATATCCGCTTCTTTGGCTTCACCCGGACCATTGACCTTACAGCCAATGACCGAGACATCCATTGGGGTACGAATATCTTCTAAACGCTCTTCAAGTTGCTGCATCACGGAAATCACATTAAATTCCTGACGTGAACAGCTTGGGCAGGCAATGAAGTTAATCCCGTTTGAGCGCAGACCCAACGATTTCAGAATATCAAAACCAATTTTAATTTCTTCTTCAGGCTCGGCAGCCAGTGAAATACGCATGGTATCCCCGATGCCTTCCATCAGCAGACCACCCAAAGCGATCGCAGATTTAACCGAACCGGTACGGTAAATACCCGCTTCTGTGACACCCAGATGGAGCGGATTATCAATTTGCTGTGACAGCAAACGATACGCATCCATGGTCAGGAACACATTCGAGGCTTTGACTGAAATTTTGAATTCCTGGAAATCCAGACGGTCTAGAATATCGATATGACGCATCGCAGATTCAAGCAAAGCCTGACCAGTCGGCTCGCCATATTTCTTTTGAATATCTTTTTCCAGTGAGCCGGCATTCACCCCGATCCGCATGGAAATGTCGTTATGACGTGCCGCGGCCACCACTTCACGGATTTTCGCTTCCGAACCGATATTGCCCGGGTTAATCCGCAGGCAGTCTGCACCCAAATCGGCAACTGCCAAAGCAATTTTATAATCGAAGTGAATATCCGCCACCAAAGGTACATTGACCTGCTTGCGAATTTCACCAAATGCCGCCGCCGCTTCCATGGTAGGCACAGAAACCCGCATGATGTCCGCGCCTGCATCGACGCAGCGATGGATCTGAGCAACCGTAGCTGCTACATCACAGGTTTCAGTATTGGTCATCGACTGGATACTGATTGGTGCATCACCACCCACATAAACTGAACCCACACGAATTTTACGTGTTGGACGACGTTTAATTGGATTTACGATCATCGTTCTGCTCTACTCTTGATCTGTTAAGGTGATAAACGGAATTCTGCTTTTCCGTTCACAGTGTAGGGTGACAATGAAATATTTTCATTATTTAAACTGAGTGATACAGCCGATGCATCATCCAGACGAATCTGGAATGGCGCTTCACCATTCAGTTGCAAGCTCGATGCCTGACGGCCAGTTGCCAGAACATTACCCGCCGAGTCGACAATATGCACCGAAGTCGGACGGTTAAAATCAAGCTTCAGCTGATCACCGGAAAGTGCGGCACCTGTATCCAGATTCAGAATCTCGACATTAGAAGCGCCTACTCCAGAGACTTCACTGCTATTTTGTGAATTACTGCTCGACCAGTTCTGAATCATGGCAAACAGTGCGCCCAAAATCAGCAGCAGTACCAGCGTAATAAAAATGCGCTTTAACCATTTACGATTGCGGTCACGTTTGGAACCTGGCAATTTCCCCATAATTTTAATAGGAGAATTGTTCAAGGCATGATTCGGCAGCAACCCGGTATCATTGGTATAAATTTCATCAAATCGCTGAATAATACTAGACGCATCTACACCCAGAAATTTGGCATAAGTCCGGTAATAACCTTTAATAAAGGTCGCTTCAGGCAAAGACTTATATTCGTCCTGTTCCAGTGCAGTCAGGGTTTTGAGCGGAATATTCAGCTCTTTCGCTACATCTTCCAGATTGCGTTGCTGATTGATACGAATCTGGCGCAAGTACTCGCCCGGACGTTGAATATTTCCTAACGCATTTGGAGCTACGCTCGAATGATTCGATGGTGAATTAGGATTTACTTCCATACGGCCTCAGTACTGTACTGTAATTGCAAATAACGTTGGTATTCCTGGCTTTCAGGAAAGAGTGCACGTAACTGGTTGACCAATACCTGCATACCCAACTGATCACCTCCGGCACGCGCAGTGCGAATGCCAATCCAGAGTGCACGGGCACCCTGATTTTTCTGCCCCACACCACGCACAAACTGTTGATACATTTGTGTCGCCGCCGGGAACTGCTGGTTTAAATAAAATATTTCTGCCAACTCTAACATTGAAATATAAGAATCGCGATTGGCTTGCAGCGCCTGTTTGAATGATTTTTCAGCATTTGCTGTATCACCCAGTTTCAGGTAAATCCGCCCCATATTTTCCAGTGCGCGGAATCGCTGATCATAACCCAACGTGGCACCAGCAATTTGAAACTGCTCGATCGCATCATTATAGCGTTCAAGCTGATATAAATAGGTGCCGTAATTATTTCGCGCCTGCGCATTTTTCGGATCGGCCGAAATCGCGCGCTTGAAATAATGATCTGCTTTTTCGAGATTAAGCTTACTACCTTCCTGTTGCAGTAGCACACCCATCATCATATTTGCTTGAGAATCACGCGGAGTAGTCTCAAGTGCCTGATCCAGCGCACGTTTGGCTGCATCCAGGTCACCTGTTCTCAGATATTCTACCGCCAATTGGGTACGGACTTTGGTGGCCTTTTCAGGGTCTTTCTGACCCAGATCTGGCGTCTGACACGCGACTAAAACCAAAGACACACATACTGTTGAAATCAAAGCAAACTTTGATGTTAGATTTCTCAACTGGCGACCTCTTATTATCCTTGTGAGCGCATGATCTCATTCGATTGCGCAATTTTCTTTTTCCACTGTTCCGCACGACGGGTACGGTCAGCAACTTGTCCGACTAACTGTCCGCACGCGGCATCAATGTCATCACCGCGTGTCTGACGAATCGTACACACAAAACCGGCATCAGACAAAGTTTTTTGGAAAGAAATAATCCGGTTGCGGCTTGAGCGGCCATATGGCGCATGCGGGAACGGATTAAAAGGAATCAAATTAATCTTGCTTGGCAAATTCTTCAACAGCTTAATCATTTGCTGCGCATGTTCAGGATGGTCATTCACGCCATCTAACATCACATATTCAATCGTTACATGTTTACGTGAACTTTCATTCCCATCTTTGGCAATATAACGCTGACATGCAGCAATCAGCTGCTCAAGCGGATATTTTTTATTGATCGGCACCAGCTCGTTACGCAGTTCATCATTTGGCGCATGCAATGAAATTGCCAGCGCCACGTCAATATCTTTGACCATCTGATCGATTTTCGGTACCACACCAGAAGTCGATAAAGTCACACGACGTTTTGACATGCCGTATGCAAAGTCATCCAGCATAATGCGCATTGAATTCAATACTGCATCGTAGTTGAGCAATGGCTCGCCCATACCCATCATCACCACGTTCGTGACTGAACGTTCACGCTCAAGTACAGGCACATCTTCCATATAGGAATAATTCGCCATCCAGAGCTGACCGATAATTTCAGCCTGGGTCAAATCGCGCTGAAAACCCTGTTTACCGGTCGAACAGAATGAACAGTCCAGTGCACAGCCCACTTGTGAAGAAATACACAAAGTGCGACGTAAACCACTGCGATGTTCAGCAGGAATCAGTACCGTTTCAACAAGAGAACCTTCGCCATCGCCAACACGGAATACCCATTTACGGGTTCCATCTTTGGAATAGTTTTTATGCACCACTTCAGGCGCTTTAATTTCACAAATCTTTTCCAGTTTTTCACGCAGTTTGCCGGAAATATTGGTCATTTCAGCAAAATCAGTCACAAAGAACTGGTGAATCCATTTCATCACCTGCCCGGCACGAAACTTCTTCTCACCCATGTCCTCAAAGAATTTTTCCATTTGCGGACGTGACATGCCAAGTAAATTCACTTTCTCGACAGTATTTGCCTGTGCTGGAGCGGATGGAGTGTGTTGCTGTGGCTCAGAAACTGCTGATACAGCGACTGCTTCAGTACTCATGTGTATTACCTAAACCATGTCTAAAGATGAAAGGAGAAGCTCAATATGTGAGCAAAGAATTATTCAGAGAATAAAAAAACCAGATAAGTATAATAACACTTATCTGGCTTGAATACTGCGAATTAACGAGTACGTGGAGCAATCTCAGTTTGAGCGAAGAAGTAGTTAACTTCACGATCAGCAGATGCTACAGAGTCAGAACCGTGAGCAGCGTTTTCATCGATGCTTACAGCGAAATCTGCACGGATAGTACCAGGAGCAGCTTCTTTAGGATTCGTCGCACCAAGGATGTCACGGTGAGCAAGAACAGCGTTTTCGCCTTCAAGAACTGAAACAACCACTGGACCAGAAGTCATAAATGCAACTAGGTCAGCAAAGAAACCACGTTCTTTGTGCTCAGCATAGAAGCCTTCAGCTTCAGCTTGAGTCAAATGTTTCATTTTAGTTGCAACAATTTGAAGACCAGCTTTCTCGAAACGAGCAAAGATGTCGCCGATGTGGTTTTTAGCAACTGCGTCTGGTTTAACGATAGATAAAGTACGTTCGATAGCCATGATAGGCTCCTTAAGTCAATTGTTGACATGAAAATTTGGCGCATTATACCGAGATAATGCGCATTTTTCTGCTTTTCATCTGTAAAAAAATGCTTTTTTAAGATGAGGCCTTAGCGTGCCTCGTCAATCCATGCCATTTGAATGGCTTCAAGCAAACCTTCAGTCGACTTGGTTGGATCATCTTCAAACTCAGGCAAAGCACACACCCAGGCATGTAAATCAGTAAAACGAATCCACTGCGGGTCCACATCTGGATGCGCTTCATAGAGTTCAATCGCGATATCGAGCGTGTCAGTCCAACGTAAACCCATCTCTATTTCTCACCATAATTGCTTTGATGCTGTACTTTAACAAATCTGTGAAAATCTGCGAGCCTTTGCTCCGGCTTTCACTTATTTTTACAGCACAATATTCAGATAAGGCGCGGTCAGGACAATGGCAATTGCCATCATGCCACCCAGAATTGCGCCAACTGCCACATCACTTGGATAATGCAATCCCAGCACCATTCGGGACACTGCGACCAGAACCGTAAAAGGCAACATCAGCATCAGTAATAAAGGTGCGACATAACCTAAAACGGTGGTTGCCATCACGGCATGCAAGGTATGCCCGGAAGGAAAACTGAAATGATCCAGTGGATGCTCACCCAAACGGATCACTTGATGTACCTGATAAGGACGTGGTCGTACAGTTTTGATTTTAAGCACCTTGTAAATCATAGTACCTATAGTACTTCCCAAAATCAGATAAACAATCTGCACGGTATAGATCAAGCCTTGCATGATCCAAACCAGTATCAGCATGAAATACCAAAATGCACCATTTCCTAAGCGGCTAATCATTTTAAAAAAAGTGGCAATACGGACTGAATGCGAAAAATGATTCAGATAAACACAGCCTTTCAAATCGATTTCTAAAAATTTAATCTTTACATTCTGGAGTTTCACACTGGTGCTCCTTTCTTGTTTTATATCCTGTATTCCTGATGCTGTACCAGTGAATACAGTGCCTGTTCAAATTGCCGGACCGGATATTGCCAGCCTACTTTTTCGGCTTTTTTACGTGCTTGCGCGCCCATCTGCTGTAATCTTTGCAGATCAGGCAGTCCGAGCATCTGCTGAATCAAACCCCGCTGATGTCCAAGTCTGCTCAACCATCCCGTTTCACCATGCTGCACATGCAAGTTTGCACAAGCATAATCATAAGCAATCACTGGCAAGCCACTGGCCATCGCTTCCAATACCACATTTCCAAAGGTTTCAACCTGACTGGCAAAACAGAATACATCTGCACTGGCATACGCCGCTGACAGTTTTTCTCCTGTCAAGCTACCGGTAAAAACAATACTGCCATCCTGATTCAGTTGTTGCAGTCGAGTGCGATCCGGCCCATCTCCAACCACTACCAAACGTATATCTTGCTGACGAACTTGGCGCAGCACAAAATAGGTTTTGATCAGCACGTCAATTTCCTTTTCAGGAGAAAGCCGTCCGACATACAACATCACCCGGGTCTCGTTTGAAACTCCCCAAGCATAGCGCAAATCTGGTGATCGCCACTTTGGTGAAAATGTATCTGGATCGACGCCTCTGCCCACAACTGCCAAGGGACAAGTTACACCAAACTGATTTAAGGCTTGAGCCGTACCTCGACTGGGGACACAGGTCAAATCAGTATTGTTATGAAACCACCTTAAATAGCCTTGAATCGGCTTCAGTAAAAAAGCCAAATCAAAAAACCGACTAAATTCTTGAAATGACGAATGGAAACCGCTAGAGACTGGAATTTTATGGAATTTTGCAAGCTGTTGAGCTACCAGACCCAAAGGGCCTTCGGTCACAATGTGAATAATATCAGGTGTAAAAATTTCAACAGCTTGATGGATTTTTAGAAATTGCGGTCTACCAAACTGCAAATTGCTATATTTAGGAAGGCAATGCGCTTTAACCAGACATTCACTATGTGGTTTAAAATCGTTACAGGCTTGTCGTTGTTCTGGACGTATTAATAAAATCTTATGTCCCTGTTTTTGCAATCCTTTACAAAGTTGCAATAAAGCATGGGCAACACCATTGATTTCAGGAGGCCAGGTTTCGGTAACGATGGCAATTTTTAAACGGGACCGTGTCAGATCTTCTAGGACTATTTTGTCATGAATGGCCTGTTTACGTTGTTCTTTTAAATCAAACTGGATTTTGTGAATAACAGGTCTTTGCTCTAATAATTCTGAGATGGAAATTTGTTGCATCTCGCACCTATTCGCTTATATTTTTCACCCAGTATAGAAAGATCTCATGACTATTTGATGAATCATGAAGCTTAAATACAACTCCACAACAATGCTTACCACTTCTCCATTCGACTTAAAAGTAAGTGAATATCTGCTTGTTTAACAGATATTCACTTACTACACACTCCCCTTCAATACTTTCAAATATTTTCAATTATTTATTATCATTATAGGCTTTTTGATATTTAAAATTTTATTTTTAAAAATCGATATCGACTGAGATCTGGTCCTGATAGTCTCCTGCAGGCACACCACTATAAGGATTATCAACTAGTTGAACAGAAATAATATATTTTTGTCTTTTTCCAGAATTTTGATCAAGTTTTACCCCCCATAGATTACTGTTAGCCCCACTTAAATTTAATTTGGTTCGTAATTTATAAGGACCATTCGATACATAACTTGTACCATCCGGATTTATCAAGTTTTGGCTACTGAATAAGATAGAGTAACCTTTATCACAAGAAACATTAAAAGAGGTTGCAGCTTGGCTACGTTGATAACTTGCCAGACGCAATTCTGAATCAGTAAATCCATCAATAGAACAATACTGAGCTGCCGCGATTCCACTCATTAGTAAGGTAGTTATAAATATGAAGAGTTTTTTCATTTTTTTGTACTCCTATCTGCATATTGCTTCTAGCATTTGTTTATCTAAGTTCTGGAATTGATTTTCATTAAGTGTGAACTGAACTTGGCACTGTTGGCCTCCTTGAGTCTGGACTTTGAGGCTATATGAACCGGCTTTGAAGAGGTATAAATAAACCATTCCCTGACTATCCACAAAAAAAGGTTCTGCAGTTATGCCTTCTACTACCACTTCAGAGCCTGGTGATAAATTATTTTGTTTAATATCTTTGAGTCTAAGGGCTATACGCTTAGTTTTGTGAACAGGAAAATTTAACCGATATCCTCGCTGTTCAAGTCCAATTATTTTTTTTGAAGATTGTTCGAAAGTTTCATCTAAGCCTAACTGATTATGATCAAAAGAAATATCATAATGAATATAAGGAATCAGATTATGAACGAACATATAACCATTTTTATTGGTACTCCCCACCAGTCCAGCCGAACGGTAAATATCTAAGTCTGGGTGCTGATCCACGTGCACAAGTGCAAACGCATTATCTGCATATTTAGTCAGCGCTACTTTACTCCCTAGCCAGACTAAAGCACCATCAAAACTAAGCTGTGAATTGCGACGATCCTCATATTCATCATGAGAAAGCTGCAAATTGCCAACACTGGTTTTCCATAAACCATAAGCATTGTAATGAAGTTCATCATCAGCTTGGTTTACGCCTATTACATAATCGAAACCATTTTGGGTTGAGGTGGTTCGACTAAAACTTAAAGCTGTTTCATTATCGGCCGTATCATGGTCTAGGGAAATTCGTTTATTTGCTCCCCAATTATAATAAAGAGCAATATTAAATCCTTGATCATCCTCATCACTATAGTCCTTATAAAAACCAAAATTAGTATATAAATTATTTGTTAAAGCCTTAGATGCTCTAATATCAAAAAATTTACGGTCTTCGCTTAATAATCCATTATTATTGTAGTAAGATTGATATATATAATTGAAACCCAAATTATCAATAAATTTTAGATTAGAAAAATTAAAATAGAACATCCCCGAATATTTTACATTAGATTCATATAAATTATTTCCCAGATATTCGTATTCTTCAGAGAAATACTTACCATTTAATCCTACAGACCAATTTCTTAAATTTCGAGTCAGGCTAATTTTAGCAGCATAACCTTGATCTCCATCTTTAATTTGACTAGCTGAAAAAGCACTATCAATTAAAAAATATTTACTTATACCTTGCGTCCACAATAAATCAAGATTACTAACATCCTGGTTATACAAAAGATCGACACCTAAAGTAGTAAAAGAGTTAATACCACGACGGAAATAAAACTTAGAAAAAAAGTCACGGTAATCATCATCTACAGAATCATAACTATAACGCAGCTTACCGAATGAGATATTATATTCATTTAGTTTTGGTTTAAGTAATCGACTATTAATAAAAACAGGAAAACTTCTTACAGTACGATTACCTAAAATATCTTCAACTACTATTTGAGCATTCCCAGCTTGACTTAAAACACCTCCAGCTGGAAGGTTATAATATCCCGGAGCAACTGAGTCCCTATAAAGTCTTACACCATTAATGAATAAGTCTACAGTTGAAGGTAGGCTTGCACTTCCTGTTAAGTTAGGAGTGTTCCAGTAGATAAAATCTGGTCGATCTGTATAATTTGTTCCAAAACTTAATCCTCCGAAACGAAAAGAACTATTTAATGAATTATAAGTACTTGTAGTATCTCCTATAGTTAATCTTAAATACTTTTCTGGAAATTCAATATCTAGAGTGCTATTTACTCTTAACAAATTTTCTTCAAACTCATCAGGCTCTTTTCGATATAAAAAAGCATTTTTAAATAACCAATAATCTTTAAATATGCCAAATTCTGAAAACGTATTAAAATCTTGGTCTTCATCATCTCTATTATAAAATAAATTATAATTAACAAAACCTCCAAAGTTTGCTTTTTCAGGAATTTCTATTTGCAGATCATAGTCAGTTCCCACAAAATAATCGACAGGGAAAAATATTTTTATTGCTTGCAAACTATAATCATCTTCGACTTTAATTCCCGGTTGAGTAATAAGACAAAAATCCTTCTTAATTGTATGCCGAGGTGTTTTCTCTACACGAATTCCAATATTTTCCAAAGCCTTACATTCAACAAACCTCTTATCCCCCTCAAAAAAAGTTACTGTTTCCGTGTTATAATCTAAGCCATTCACCCAAATATTAACGATAAGTATTTCTGGGTTTTCTGGCTTTGTTATTCCTTGAATTATTTCTGCATTGATATTTGACAATCCCATCCCACATACAATCATAAGAAGGACTTTTGTGGATCTCATAGTATTATCCTTTTACTTTTTATTATTTAATAACTATACTTTAATAGGAAATTCAAGATATTCTGCTTGGTCCTCTAATTTTATTTTAAGCTTCAACTTCCCATTTACATTAATATCACCCAGATCAACCACAACCTTTTTACCACTTAAAATATATTGAACTATATTTTTTTTAACTATTTCTTTATTATTCTGATCTAAAACAATTATTTCTATAAGCTTTGCATGAGAATCAGCCACATTATTAATGTTTAAATAAGATGTATTACTCGTTTTTTGAATATTTACATCCAGCTTAGGAGATACTTGTTTACCAGCAAATAATGGTAAAGAAAAATTAAATAGAAAAGTTAAGTTAGATTTATCTACAACAGGCGTAATTTCTTCAAAAATAATTCGCCATGCTTGTTCTTTTTTTAAGTTTGCTGGGGATTGACTAAAACCTATCCGAACCAATTGTTTACTCTCTGGTTTTAATTCAAAAATTTTTGGGTTAAATAACAATGTATCATCCTTTACTAGAATATCTTCCCCTTTATCATTTTGTTCCCACTTAAATGCATTAATTTCATATATTTTGGAAGTAGATATCCCCGTACTTTCAATATTTACAGTTGTACTTTTCTGCTTTTTGAAATCATCTATATTCATCTGGACAGGTGTAAATTTTATTCCTGCTGATGCATAAAAACCACAAAGAAATAATATAAAAAAGCTTAAAATCTTCCCATTCATAACAAAATCCCATATTTTAGCTTAATATTTTTATTAAAAAATAATATTAAAATAGGAGATGTATTAAACATCTCCTACTATTAAGTCATTTATAATTTTTAGAATGCTACTGCAAAAGTATATACGTTACTATAGTCACCGGCACGTGCATCACGATAATCACTACCCGCTACAGTAGCAGTAACATCAAATGTAGCTGAAGTAGTTTCCAATAGATCTCCAGTTGAATAACTTGCACCATTTGCCAAAGTTGCGACTGTTACTGGAACAGAACCTCCAGCACCATTTAATTGTGTAGGTGCTACATAATTCACTCTAAAGAATGAATTGGTATCTACACTAAATGATGTTGAATCCGTCCATACTTCACCACCGCCTGCTGTAGAACGAGCAAGGTTTAATACGGTATCACCCATATCTACATCACAATGTTTATCGACTTTCAAATTAATTTTAATTTTCCCATCACATTTATCCCCACATCCATGCTTTCCTGGCTTATGTGGTTTTGTTGGTTTGGGACCTGGCTTGCCTGCAATTTCTGCATCTGCATAAACTAATGTTGAACCACAGCCAAAGCTCATCACTAATGCTGCCAATGCTGCTTGAGTCATTTTTTTCATGTCTTTCTCCATTTCTTTTTTTAAAGAAGATGTCTATCTATTAGTTTTACGCTTATATTAAAGTTCTCTTTATTATTATGAGCACTTAAGTTATAAGTATCCATTAAAAAGTAAACATGTATTCTTTTCCGAATTGGTTTGATACTTTCTCCACCCATTGCTCTATTTTGTCAGCTGTCATGACTTGAAAATCTCG